>NZ_JBHUWH010000012.1:0-46017 GCF_042670125.1 Kitasatospora sp. NPDC057198
GCCGTGCTCGGGCCCGCCCTGCTGCTGGCCGGGTGCGCCTGGCCGTCGTCCACCGCACCGGGGGCGTACCGGTGAGAGCGGTTCCGGCGGCGGGCGGCACGTCCGCGGCGGGCGCCCGGGGACGGTTCCGGGCGGCTGCCGGGCGCGCGGCGGTGGGTTTTCCCTGCCGGGCCCGTGCGGTCGGGCCGGGGCTGGCCGGTCGCCGGGCCCGTGCCGTCCGGGGACGGGTGTGCCGGTTCGTCGATCAGATTTCGTTCCGCCCGGCGGGTGCCGGGCCCGAGGGAAGGACTTGGACCCGATGAGGGTGCTGCTGCTGGGGGCCGACGGGTTCATCGGCCGGCGGGTGGCCGACCGGCTGCTGGCGGAGGAGGGGCCCCAGGTGACCGTGCTGGGGCGGGGCGATTCCGCCGACATCCGGTTCGACCTGGCCGCGGGGAGTCCGGGTGCGCTGGCCCGGTTCCTGGACGCGGTCGCCCCGCAGGTGGTGATCAACTGCGCGGGGGCCACCTACGGGACGTCGCGGAACCTGATCCGGTCCAACACGCTCGCGGTGGCGACGGTCTGCGAGGCGATCCGGCGCAGCCGGGAGCCCGCGCGGCTGGTGCACGTGGGTTCGGCGGCCGAGTACGGCCCGGCGCAGCCCGGCGGGCCGATCCCGGAGGGTGCGGAGCCGCGCCCGGTGGGCCCGTACGGGGTGTCCAAGCTGGCGGGCACCGAGCTGGTGCTGAACTCGGGGCTGGACGCGCTGGTGCTGCGGGTGTTCGACGTGGTCGGGCCGGGGGCGCCGACGGCCTCGCTGTTCGGGCGGCTGGCGGAGGGGCTGCGGCGGGCGCTGGAGCAGGACGAGAACCAGGTGCGGATGCCCGACCTGTCCGGCTACCGGGACTTCGTGGACGTCCGGGACGTGGCGCGGGCGATCCAGGCGGCGGCGGTCTCGGCCGCCACCGGGGTGATCAACATCGGCTCCGGCCACGCCGTCCGGGCCCGGGACGCGGCGCACCTGCTGGTGCGGGCGTCCGGGTTCGAGGGCACCGTCAGCGAGGACGCCCGGCAGGTGGTGCTGCCCGCCCAGCAGGCCGGCGCGGAGGGGCTGCGGGCGGTGGAGGCGCGCGCGGTGGTCGAGCCGGTGCAGTGGCGGCAGGCGGACGTCCGGACCGCCCGGGACCGTCTCGGATGGCGGACGCAGGTGCCGCTGGAGGAGTCGCTCGGGGACGTCTGGCTGGAGACCGCCTGCCGGGTGTGAGCGAGAACGGCCGGGCCTGACCAGGGGGTTGGCCCGGGGAGCCGAGGTCTCGGCATCCGGTGTCGTGCATCTCACCCACTGGACCCACTGTCTTGGAATACCCCGGGCACGTGACACTGTTGGCGTAGTCGAACAGAACCTGACGACCATCGGAGTCCCCGTGTCGCTGCCACCCCTGGTCGAGCCCGCCGCCGAGCTCACCGTCGAAGAGGTCCGCCGGTACTCCCGCCACCTGATCATCCCCGACGTGGGCATGGACGGGCAGAAGCGGCTGAAGAACGCCAAGGTGCTGTGCGTCGGCGCCGGCGGCCTCGGGTCCCCGGCCCTGATGTACATGGCCGCCGCGGGCGTCGGCACGCTCGGCATCATCGAGTTCGACACCGTCGACGAGTCGAACCTGCAGCGCCAGATCATCCACGGCCAGTCCGACATCGGCCGGTTCAAGGCCCAGTCCGCGCGGGACTCGGTCAAGGAGATCAACCCGCTGGTCGAGGTGGTCCTGCACGAGGAGCGCCTGGACAACGACAACGTGATGGAGATCTTCTCCGGCTACGACCTGATCGTCGACGGCACGGACAACTTCGCCACCCGGTACCTGGTGAACGACGCCGCGGTGCTGCTCGGCAAGCCGTACGTGTGGGGTTCGATCTACCGCTTCGACGGCCAGGCCAGCGTGTTCTGGGCCGAGCACGGCCCGTGCTACCGCTGCCTCTACCCGGAGGCCCCGCCGCCGGGCATGGTCCCGTCCTGCGCCGAGGGCGGCGTGCTGGGCGTGCTGTGCGCCTCGATCGGCTCGATCCAGGTCAACGAGGCCATCAAGCTGCTGGCCGGCATCGGCGAGCCGCTGGTCGGCCGGCTGATGATCTACGACGCCCTGGAGATGCAGTACCGCTCGGTGAAGGTCCGCAAGGACCCGAACTGCGCCCTCTGCGGCGAGAACCCGACCGTCACCGGGCTGATCGACTACGAGTCGTTCTGCGGTGTCGTCTCGGAGGAGGCCAGCGCGGCCGCCGCCGGCTCCACGATCACCTCCAAGCAGCTCAAGGAGTGGATCGACAACGGCGAGCCGATCGACATCATCGACGTCCGCGAGATCAACGAGTACGAGATCGTCTCGATCCCCGGCGCCCGCCTGATCCCGAAGAACGAGTTCCTGATGGGCAACGCCCTGCAGGACCTGCCGCAGGACAAGCGCATCGTGCTGCACTGCAAGACCGGCGTGCGCTCCGCCGAGGTCCTCGCGGTGCTCAAGTCCGCGGGCTTCGCGGACGCGGTGCACCTGGGCGGCGGCGTGATCGGCTGGGTCAACCAGATCGAGCCGGAGAAGCCCGTCTACTGACGGACGCCCGCGTCGAGACCGCCCGGTCGGGGAGTTCCCCGGCCGGGCGGTCTCGTGCGTTCAGGGGGAGGCCAGGCCGAGCAGGGTGCCGGTGCGGTGCATCAGGTGGTCGAAGTACGCCGCCGGGTCGGCGGTGATCCGTGCGAGGTGGCCGAACAGCTCCAGGGCGAGCGCGCCCAGCAGGTCGCTCCAGCCGGCCAGCGCGGAGACCACCAGGTGGTCGGGGGTGCCGGGGGGCAGCCGGTCCAGCAGCGGGGCGAGCGCGGCCCGGACCGGGGCGGGGACGGCCGGGTCGCCGGGCGGGCGGTAGGCACCCGCGGCGGCGGCCTCCTGGAAGAGCCGGCCGATCAGCAGCGGCAGCCGGGTGCCCGGCCCGGTGGTGTCCTCGGGGGCGGTGTAGCCGGGCACGGGGGAGCCGTGGACGAGCGCGAACTCGTGCGGGTGGGCCACCGCCCAGCCGCGGACGGCCCGGCAGACGGCCAGCCAGCGGGCCGCGTGGTCGGCGCCGTCGAACGGGTCCGCGGCGGCGTCCGCGGCGTCGCCCAGCGCGTCGTAGGCGTCCGCGATCAGGGCGGTCAGCAGGGCGTCCCGGCCCGGGTAGTAGCGGTAGAGCGCGGAGGCGGAGACCAGGCCCACGTCCTTGGCCAGCGTCCGCATCGAGAGCCCGGCGGGCCCGTGCTCGGCGAGTTGGCGGCGGGCGGCGTCCTTGATCTCGCGGGTGAACTCGGCGCGGATCCGCTCGCGGGGGGTGGGGGCCTTCGGCATGCGGATCATCCTCCCAGCGGGCGAGAACGGCCGCAACATTCGAGTACGTCGTTCTCTGGGGAGAACACTGTTCTTGACAGTGGCGCGGGGGCTGCGCCAGGCTGGACACCGAGCGAGAACACCGTTCTCCCGGACTCCGAGCGGAGCGTTCCCATGAGCAAGCACCTGGTCGTCGGCGCCGGACCGGTCGGCTCCACCACCGCCCGGCTCCTCGCCGAACGCGGCGAGGAGGTCGTGGTCGTCACCCGCACCGACGCCGCCGCCCGCCCGCTCGACGGCGTCCGCCGCCTCCACCTGGACGCCGCCGACACCGACGCGCTCAGTGCCGCCGCGGCAGGCGCGGCGGCGCTCTACAACTGCGCCAACCCGCCCTACCACCGCTGGACCGAGGTCTGGCCGCCGCTCGCCGCGTCCCTGCTCACCGCCGCCGAACGCACCGGCGCCGTGCTCGCCACCGTCTCCAACCTGTACGGCTACGGCGCGGTGGACGGCCCGATGCGCCCCGACAGCCCGCTGCGGCCCAACTCGGCGAAGGGCGAGGTCCGCGCCGCGATGTGGCGCGAGGCGCTGGCCGCCCACGGGGCCGGACGCGTCCGGGCCACCGAGGTGCGCGGCTCCGACTACCTCGGCCCGGGTGTCACCGGCGTCCTCGACGGCCGGGCCCTCGGCCGCGCGCTGGCCGGCCGCACCGTCCAGGTCGTCGGCGACCCGGACGCCCCGCACAGCTGGACCAGCCCCGAGGACACCGCCCGGCTGCTGGTCACCGCCGCCGCCGAGGAGCGCGCCTGGGGCCGCCCCTGGCACGTCCCCTCCAACCCGCCGCGCAGCCAGCGGCAGGTCGTCGCCGACCTCTGCGCGGCCGCGGGGCGGCCCGCCCCGAAGGTCACCGCGATCCCGCGGCCGGTGCTGGCCCTGCTCGGGCTGGCCAACCCGGTGGTCCGCGCCGTCCGCGAGACGGCGTACCAGTTCGAGCGGCCGTTCGTCATCGACGACAGCGCGACCCGGGAGACCTTCGGGCTGGAGCCGGTGCCGTGGGAGCGGATCGTCGCCGAGCTGCTGCCGTGAACGTTCAGAGGGGCTCGGGAGTGCAAGCACAACAGGGGCTCGGGGAACGGCGAGGCCCAGTCTGCTGGCGGTTCACTGCCGGAGCGCGCATCGGCTTCTGGTTCTGTTCAAGACACGCAGCAGCACGGACCTTCGATGGGCTCCGGCCGTCAGCAGCACGGACTCGCCGTTCCCCGAGCCCCTGACGGGGCTCTCTCAGAGGGCGTTTCGGCGCTGGAGGATGTTGTAGGCGATCCAGCCCGGGAGGACCGGGAGCCAGAAGGTGAGCAGGCGGTAGAGGAAGACGGCGGGGGTGGCGGCCGTCGCGGGGACGCCGGCGACGGTGAGGGCGGTGATCAGGGCGATCTCGACGGGGCCGATGCCGCCGGGGGTGGGGACGGCGGAGCCGGCCGCGTTGGCGGTGAGGAAGACCACGGCGACGGCCGCGTAGGTGACGTTGGCGCCGCCGCCGAAGGCGTGCACGGAGGCGTCCAGGCAGGCGGTGAAGGAGAGGGTCAGCAGGAGGATGCCGCCGAAGCCGGTGAACAGCTTGCGGGGGGTCTGCATCAGGTCGAGCATCCGCGGGATGACGCCGAACAGCAGCGAGCGGACCCGGGTGACCACGAAGCGGCGCAGCGGGGCGACCGCGGCGACCACCAGGGCGAGGACGGCCGCGGTGAGGACGCCGATGATGACGGCCCGGGACGCGCCGAGGTCCCCGTTGGTCTGGGAGCCGGTGATCAGGCCGAAGGCGAACAGCAGCATCAGGTGGCCGCCGAGGCCGGCCAGTTGGGAGGCGCCGACCGAGGCGACGGCCTGGACCGGGCGGATGCCGGCCTTCTGCAGGTAGCGGGTGTTCAGGGCGATGCCGCCGACCGCGGCCGGGGCGACCAGCTTGACGAAGGAGCCGGCCAGCTGGGCGGCGACGGTGCGCCAGAACGGGAGCCGCTCCGGGACGAAGCCGGTCAGGCTCATCGCGGCGGCCACGTACGAGAAGGCCGAGGCGGCCAGTGCGACCGCGGCCCAGGCCCAGTTCATCTGGGAGACCTTGAACTGGTCGGGCCGGATGGTGGTCAGGGCCAGGTAGGCGGCGAAGGCCAGCGCCACCACCATGATCAGGGTCTTGGGCTTGAGGCGTTCCAGCTTGGCGGGGGCCAGCGGGGCCTCGGGGGCGATCTGCAGGATCTGGGCGCGGATCCGGGAGAGCAGGTCCTCGCCGGCCCTGGCGATGTCCTCCTCGGCCTGCTGCTGGGTGCGCTCGCCGGCGGCGACCTGCTTGAGGGCGAGGGCCTGGGCGGCGGTCTTGCGCTCCTTGGTCATCCGCTGGAGGTCGCCGCGGGTCTGCCGGCTCAGGCCGACTGGCTGCAGCAGCGGCAGCGCCTCGGCGACCCGGGTGGGGCCGAGGACGCCGGTGGCGACGGCGACCGAGCGTTCCGGACCGATCCGCAGGGCGAAGGTGGTGAGCAGTTGGGCGACGTCGATGCGCAGGGTGAGGTCGCCGGCCGCGATGTCGCCGCCGGAGAGGTTGACCAGGCAGCCGGTGCGCTCGTCGACGACCAGCAGGGACTCGCCGGTGAGCCGGCGGTGGGCGATCCGGCGCTCGTGCAGGGTGGCGACGGAGGTCCAGAACGAGGCCATCACCGGGTCGGTGACCTCCTCGTCGGCCAGGTCGTCCAGCGTCCGTCCGGCGACGTTCTCGTAGACCAGGATCGCGGCGTCCGGCCCCAGTTCGGAGGTGGCGACCAGTTGCGGGGCGCGGGCCCCGGAGGCGGCGGCCGCGTACGCGATCAGGGCCTCCTGCTCGAGGGCCTGGCGCAGCGACTGGGGGCTGCGGCGGATCGCGACCGAGCGCAGCCGCAGGCGGCGCCAGGCGCGGTAGAAGAAGCCGGACGCCTGCTGCTCGCGGTCGATGATGTGGACGTCGAGCAGCGGGCCGGCCTGCTGGGTGACCAGGTAGCGGCGGGTGCCGCCGGGCGCGGCGGGGGCCAGGTGCGCGGCGGACGGGGCGAAGCCGACCTTGCGCAGGCCGATCATCAGGTGCTGCCCGGTGGGGCGGATGTTCGGCGAGCCGATCGCGTACAGCGTGCCGTAGGCCACCGACCAGCCGATCAGGACGGTCAGCACCAGGGACAGCGGGGTGGTGTTGCCGTTGATCAGCTCGGCCGCGCCGGAGAGGATCACCACCACCCACAGCGCGACCCGCCAGCGCGGCCGGCTCGACATGCCGACCGCCGTCATGTAGGCGATCACCGGTGCCAGGTAGCCGTGCACCGGGTCGGTGAGCGTCTCGCCGCCGCCCGGCGGGAACTGGGTCAGCGCGTTGCGGATCTCCTCGGGCGCGCTGGCCGCCACCCACCAGTCGACGCCCAGCGAGACGCCGTACGCCAGCACCGAGGCGAGCACGCCGTCGGCGACCCGCAGGCCGTCGCGCTTGATCAGCCGTTCGACGGCGAAGGCCAGCGGCACGGTGAGCACCGCGATGGAGGAGACCAGCGCGGAGATCTTGGACAGCACGCCGGGGATCCGGTCGGCGTTGACCGTGATGTCCTTCTCGATGCCGGTGGTGGTGGAGACCGCCACCTGCGCCAGCACGAACACCAGGACGATCAGGAGCAGTCCGCCCAGGAACTTCAGCAGGTCGGACGGCCGGTGCGCGCGCGGGGCGAGCAGCGGCTCGTCGACGGCCAGGTACTCCCCGGCGGGCTCCTCGGCCGGCGGTCCGCCGTCCGCCGGCGGTCCGTCGTCGGCCGATGGCCCGTCGTCCGCCGATGGCCCGTCGTCCGGCTCCGGCGGCCGGTCCGGTGTGTCCGGACGCCCCGTCCCGTCGTCCGGCGGCAGCTGTGCGGCCACCGTTGCCTCCCCCGTGTGGTGCGCGTCCCGCGCCCGGTGGCGCAGGTCGACCGGCCGTGCGGCAGAACCGTCGGTGGCGGGCTGCTCGGAGCCCTCGTCCACGTTCAATCCCGCCGTCCCGGTCATCTGGTCTTCGTCCTCGTGTGTCGCACTGCCCCGAAGATGCTGCCATGCCCGCCACCCGGGTGCGGTCCAGGGGCGGCATCCCGCGCGCCGGGTCGCCCGCACGGGGTGCTGGAAATCGACCGGATGGGGAAGAATGCGGCGGATGACCGACTCCGAGGACGCCCCCGAGATCCCGCCGTACGCCGAGGCGGTGCTCGACCTCGCCGAACGCATCCCGCCCGGGAAGGTCATGACGTACGGGGACGTCGCCGAGTACCTGGGCCGCGGCGGCCCCCGGCAGGTCGGCCGGGTGATGGCGCTGTACGGGGCGCCGGTGCCCTGGTGGCGGGTGATCCGGGCGGACGGGCGGCCGCTGCCCGGCCACGAGCACCGGGCGCTGCCCGAGTACCGGGCCGAGGGCACCCCGCTGCGCACCGTCGGCGGCGAACCCCGGGTCGACCTGCGGGCCGCCCGCTGGGACGGGGCCGGCTGACCTGGAGGGGTGCGCCCGAGGGGTCTGTGGGTGCAGGATCGTAGGCTCGTCGCGTAGGCCCTCCCCTCCGGATCCGGAGGGGAGGGCCGGGCCACCCCGCGGCCCGCCACCGAACCGCCGTACGACCCTGGACCGCAGTGACCTCACCGTTCCGCCTGGTGCGCAGCCCCCTCGCCCAGCCCGACCCGCCCCAGCTGGACGCCTTCCAGCAGGCGGTCGTCGAGCACGCCTCGGGGCCGCTGCTGGTGCTCGCCGGGCCCGGGACGGGCAAGACCACCACCCTGGTCGAGGCGGTCGCCCGCCGGGTCGCCGACGGCACCGCGCCCGACCGCGTCCTGGTGCTGACCTTCAGCCGCAAGGCCGCGATGGAGCTGCGCGACCGGATGACCGCCCGGATCGGCGCCACCGCCCCGCAGGCCACCACCTTCCACTCGTTCTGCTACGCCCTGCTGCGCGCCCACCAGCCGCCCGAGGAGTACGCCGAGCCGCTGCGGCTGCTCTCCGGCCCCGAGCAGGACGTGATGGTCCGCGAACTGCTCGCGGGCGGCGCCGAGGACGCCAGGGCCGGCGTCGGCACCATCGCCTGGCCGCTGGACCTGCGGGCCTGCCTGACCACCCGCGGCTTCGCCGACGAGGTGCGCGCCGTGCTCGCCCGCAGCCGCGAGCTCGGCCTCGGCGAGCAGGAGCTGGAGCGCTTCGCGGCGGGCGTGCGGCGCCCCGACTGGGCCGCCGCCGCGCACTTCCTGGCCGAGTACCTGGACGTGCTGGACCTGCGCGGCGTCCTCGACTACGCCGAACTCGTCCACCGCGCCGTGCTGCTCGCCGAGCGCGAGGACGTCGCCGCCCAGCTGCGCGAGCGCTACGACGCGGTGTTCGTCGACGAGTACCAGGACACCGACCCCGCCCAGGTCCGGCTGCTGCAGCGCCTCGCCGGCCACGGGCGGGACCTGGTCGCGGTCGGCGACCCCGACCAGTCGATCTACGCGTTCCGCGGCGCCGACGTGAACGGCATCCTGGAGTTCCCCGACGCCTTCCGGCACGCCGACGGCCGCCCCGCCGAGGTCAGGGTGCTGCGGGTCTCCCGGCGCTCCCGGCCGGTGCTGCTGGCCGCCTCCCGCGAGCTGGCCCGCCGGATGCCGATGGGCCGGCTGCCCGCCGACAAGCTCGCCGCGCACCGCGCCCTGCTGCCCTGCGCCGACGGCCACGGGCGCGAGGGCGGCTCCGTCGAGGTGTACACCTACCCGACGCCCGGCGCCGAACTCGACTCGGTCGCCGACCTGCTGCGCCGCGCCCACCTGGAGGACGGCGTCCCCTGGGGCGAGATGGCCGTGCTGGTCCGGGCCGGCTCCCGGACCATACCGGCGGTGCGCCGCGCGCTGGCCGCCGCCGGCGTCCCGCTGGAGATCGACGGCGACGACCTGCCGCTGCGCGAGGAGAGCGCCGTCGTCCCGCTGCTGCTCGCCCTGCGGGTCTGCGCCGAGGGCCCCGGCGCGCTCACCGCCGACCTCGCGCACACCCTGCTCACCGGCCCGCTCGCCGCCCTCGACGGCTCCGACCTGCGCCGCCTCGGCCGCACCCTGCGCGAGGAGGAGCGCCGCGCGCTGGCCGCCGACGGCGCCCCGGGCGTGGTCCGCCCCGCCGAGGAGCTGATCCGCGAGGCCCTGGAGCACCCCGACCAGCTGGCCCTGGTGGACGCCCCCTACGCCCGCCGCGCCCACGAACTGGGCATGCTGCTGCGCAAGGTCCGCGAACTGCTGGCCGGCGGCGCGAGCGCCGAGGACGCGCTGTGGGAGCTGTGGGACGGCTCCCGGCGCTGGCGCGAACGCCTGGAGCGGGCCGCCCTGCGCGGCGGCCCCGCCGGGCGCAACGCCGACCGGGACCTGGACGCGCTGTGCGCCCTGTTCGAGACCGCCGCCCGCGCCGAGGAGCGGGTCACCGGCCACCGCGGCGCCCTCGACCTGCTCGCCGAGGTCGAGGCCCAGGACATCGCCGCCGACACCCTGCACGTGCGCGCCGTGCGCCCCGACGCCGTCCGGCTGATGACCGCGCACCGCTCCAAGGGCCTGGAGTGGCGCCTGGTCGTCGTCGCCGGCGTCCAGGAGGGCCTGTGGCCCGACCTGCGCCGCCGCGGCTCGCTGCTGGAGGCCGACCGGATCGGCCGCGACGGCCTCGCCGAACCGCTGTCGGCGGCCGCGCTGCTCGCCGAGGAGCGCCGGCTGTTCTACGTCGCCGCGACCCGCGCCAAGGACCGGCTGGTGGTCACCGCCGTCAAGGCGCCCGCCGAGGACGGCGACGAGCCCTCCCGGTTCCTGCGCGAGCTCTACCGGGAGAGTGTCGACCCGCGCACCGGCCGGGTGCTGGAGCGCGTCCCCCGGGTCAAGGTCGCCGACGTCGCCTCCCGGCCGCGCCGCCCGCTGTCGGTGCCCGCGCTGGTCGCCGAACTGCGCGCCGTCACCGTCGACCCGGACCGCTCCCCGCAGCTGCGCCGGGCCGCCGCCGAACGCCTCGCCACGCTGGCCGCCGCCACCGACGGGGACGGCCGCCCGCTCGTCCCCGCCGCCCACCCCGACCAGTGGTGGGGCCTGGAGGACCCCACCGCCGCCCCGCAGCCGCTGCGCGAGCCCGAGCAGCCCGTCCGGCTCTCCGGCAGCGGCCTGGAGCAGCTGGAGTCCTGCACGCTGCAGTGGTTCCTGGAGAAGGACGTCCGGGCCGGCACCACCGCCTCCGCCGCCCAGGGCTTCGGCAACGTGGTGCACGCCCTCGCCGACGAGGTCGGCTCCGGCCGCACCCCCGCCGACCTGGCCGTCCTGATGGAGCGCCTGGACACCGTCTGGGACGCCCTCGCCTTCGACGCGCCGTGGAAGTCCACCCAGGAGAAGGGCGAGGCCCGCGCCGCCCTGGAGCGCTTCCTGCGCTGGCACGTGCTGGAGCGCGAGCGCACCACCGTCGCCACCGAGCACGGCTTCGACCTGACGCTGGACGTCGGCGGCGTCGCGGTGCGCATCCGCGGCTCGATGGACCGGGTCGAGGCCGACGCCGCGGGCCGGGCGTACGTCGTCGACTTCAAGACCGGCAAGCACGTCCCGACCGACAAGTCGCTGCCCGAGCACCGCCAACTCGCCGTCTACCAGCTGGCGGTGAGCCGCGGCGCGCTCGACGGGCTGCCCGGCTTCGAGCACGGCGCCACCCCCGGCGGGGCCGAGCTGGTGCAGCTGCGCGAGCCCGACAGGAAGGACCCGGAAGCGCCCAAGGTGCAGCGGCAGCTGCCCGAGGAGAGCACCCCCTGGATCGAGGACCTGCTGGTGGAGACCGCCGGCAAGGTGCTCGCCGAGAAGTTCACCCCCACCGCGGGCGAGCGCTGCGGCCGCTGCGCCTTCCGCGGCAGCTGCTCCGCGCAGCGGGACGGGCGGCATGTCGTCGACTGAGCCGCTCAGGCACCCGGCCCGGCTCCGCGAACTGCTCGGCATCCCGTTCAACGACGAGCAGTTGGCGGCGATCGGCGCACCCCTGGAACCCGGCGTGATCGTGGCCGGCGCGGGCTCCGGCAAGACCACCGTGATGGCCGCCCGGGTGGTCTGGCTGGTCGGCTCCGGCGCGGTGCGCCCCGAGCAGGTGCTCGGCCTGACCTTCACCAACAAGGCGGCCGGCGAGCTCTCCGAACGCGTCCGGGCCGCCCTGCTGCGGGCCGGCGTCCGCGAGGAGGACGAGGACGCCCTCGGCGAGCCGCAGATCTCCACCTACCACGCCTTCGCCGGGACACTGCTCAAGGAGCACGGCCTGCGCCTGGGCATCGAGCCCGACGTCCGGCTGCTCGCCGACGCCACCCGCTTCCAGCTCGCCGCCCGCGTGCTGCGCCAGGCCCGCGGCCCCTTCCCGGCGCTCACCGGCACCTTCTCCGCGCTGGTCGCCGAGATCGTCGCGCTGGACTCCGAACTCGCCGAGCACCTGGTCGAGCCCGCGCAGCTGCGGGCGTACGACGAGGAGCTGCTCGACCGGCTGGCCACCGTCAAGCTCACCAACGAGGACCTGCGGGCCGTCCCGAAGGCCGCCCGCGGCCGGCAGGAACTGCTGCGCCTGGTCGAGGACTACCGGGCCCGCAAGCAGAAGCTCGGCCTGCTCGACTTCGGCGACCAGATCGCCGCCTCCGCCCGGCTCGCCACTCAGCGCCCCGAGGTCGGCGAACTGCTGCGCGAGCAGTACCGGGTGGTGCTGCTGGACGAGTACCAGGACACCTCCGTCGCCCAACGCCTCATGCTGGCGGGCCTGTTCGGCGGCGAGCGGGGCGCCGGCCACCCGGTCACCGCGGTCGGCGACCCCTGCCAGGCGATCTACGGCTGGCGCGGCGCCTCGGTCGCCAACCTGGACGACTTCCCCCGGCACTTCCCGCGCGCCGACGGCAGCGGGGCGCACCGCTTCGCGCTCAGCGAGAACCGCCGCAGCGGCGGCCGGCTGCTCGACTTCGCCAACCGGCTCGCCGCCCCGCTGCGCGCCATGCACGAGGGCGTCGAGGCGCTGCGCCCCGCCCCCGGCGCCGAACGCGACGGCTTCGCCCGCGTCGCGCTGCTGCCCACCCACGCCGAGGAGGTCGACTGGCTGGCCGACTCGATCGCCCACCTGGTGCGCACCGGCACCGCACCCGGCCGGATCGCCGTGCTCTGCCGGGCCGGCTCCTCCTTCCCCGACATCCACGCCGCGCTGGTCGGGCGGAAGGTCCCGGTCGAGGTGGTCGGCCTCGGCGGGCTGCTGCAACTGCCCGAGGTGGCCGACCTGGTGGCGCTCTGCGAGGTGCTCCAGGACCCGACCGCGAATGCCGCCCTGGTCCGGCTGCTGATCGGCCCGCGCTGGCGCACCGGCCCGCGCGACCTGGCGCTGCTCGGCCGCCGCGCCGCCGAACTCGTCCGCACCGCCCGCCCCGGCGAACAGGACGCGCTGGCGGCCGCCGTCGCCGAGACCGACCCGACCGAGGTGGTCTCGCTCGCCGACGCGCTGGAGACCTTCGTCGACGCCGAACAGCCCGACGACCTGCCGTTCTCGCCCGAGGCGCGGGTCCGCTTCGCCCGCTTCGCCCGGGAGATCCGCGAGCTGCGCCGGGCGCTGGCCGAGCCGCTGATGGACGTCCTGCACCGGGTGCTGACCGTCACCGGCCTGGAGGTCGAACTCTCCGCCTCCCCGCTGGCGCTGGCCGCCCGCCGCCGCGAGACCCTGCACTCCTTCCTGGACATCGCCGCCTCCTTCGCCGACCTGGACGGCGACCCCGGGCTGGCCGCCTTCCTGGCCTTCCTGCGCGCCGCCCAGGAGTACGAGCGCGGCCTGGACGCCGGGCTGCCCGGCGGCGAGGACACCGTCAAGGTGCTCACCGCGCACAAGTCCAAGGGCCTGGAGTGGGACGTGGTCGCCGTCCCCGGCCTGGTCAAGGGCGGCTTCCCGTCCGGCCAGGGGCGCGAACGCTGGACGTCCACCCGCCGGGTGCTGCCGCACGCCCTGCGCGGCGACGCCGCCACGCTGCCCGCCGACCCGGCCTGGAACGCCAAGGGCATGGGCGCCTTCAAGAAGGAGACGGCGCGGCACGGCGAGGTCGAGGAACTGCGGCTCGGCTACGTCGCCTTCACCCGGCCGCGCTCGCTGCTGCTGGCCTCCGGGCACTGGTGGGGGCCGACCCAGAAGCGCCGGCGCGGGCCGTCGGACTTCCTGCTGGAGCTGCGCGAGCACTGTGAGCGGCCCGGTGGCGGCGGCGAGATCGAGCACTGGGCCCAGGAGCCCGCGGCGGACGCGCGGAACCCGGCGTTCGACGTCTCGGTGGAGACCCCCTGGCCGCTGCCGCTCGACCCGGCCGCGCAGCACGCCCGCCGCCGGGTCGCCGGGGTGGTGCGCCGGCGGCTGGCCGGCGCCCCCGCGCCCGCGCCCGAGCCCATGGGCGTCGAGGACCAGCGGCTGGTGGCCTCCTGGGACCGCGACCTGACCGCCCTGCTCGGCGAGCTGGAGCGCTCCCGGCGCGCCGTCCGGGACGTCGAACTGCCCGCCTCGCTGTCCGCCTCCCAGCTGATGCGGCTGGCCGCCGACCCCGACGGCTTCGCCCGCGACCTGGCCCGCCCGATGCCCCGCCCGCCCGCGCCCGCCGCCCGCCGCGGCACCCGCTTCCACGCCTGGGTGCAGTCCCGCTACGACCAGCCGCTGCTGCTCGGCCCCGACGCGCTGCCCGGCCTGGACGAGGAGGAGATCGAGGACGAGCGCGACCTCGAACGCCTCAAGGAGGCGTTCCTGCGCGGCCCCTACGCCCGCCGCACCCCGCACCGGGTCGAGACGCCGTTCCAACTGGTGCTCGCGGGGCGGGTGGTGCGCGGCCGGATCGACGCGGTCTACCGGGACGCCGACCGTGGCGCAGGGTCACCGCGCTACGAGGTGGTCGACTGGAAGACCGGCCGGGAGGAGAGCGGCGACCCGCTGCAACTCGCCATCTACCGGCTGGCCTGGGCCGAGCAGGTCGGCGTCCAGCCCGAGGAGGTCACCGCCTCGTTCTGCTACGTGCGCTCGGGGCGGGTCGAAACGCCGTCAGGACTTCCCGGCCGAAAAGAGTTGAGCGATCTTCTGATCGGGAATAGGTAGAAAAGAGTCACTCAGAGCATTCAACCCGTCACGAGATCACGCGAAACCTGTGCGCCCTGCACGTTTCGTGCCTATTGTGGGGTCGGTAACCGGTCATCCCTCGTACTCCGGCCGCCGTCAGGGCTCTCCCGACCCCCTGACCTCCCGTCAGACCCGCAGGTGCCGAGCAGCACCCGCACCTTCCGCTGGAGAGACCGACGTTGAGCGCGACCGGATGGATCAGGGACGTCCTCCACGGCCCCACCCCAGGCCCGGTACCGGGCACCGTCACCGGCACCTGGCCCAAGACCTCGCACGCCCTGCCGCTGATCGGCATGGCGCTGATCCTCACCCTCGACCTGCTGACCGACAGCCAGGTCACCGTCGAACCCGCCCTGACCGCCGTCCCCGCCCTCGCCGCGGTGGTCTCCCGCCGCACCTGGTACCCGCTGCTGACCGGCGCCCTCGCCGAGGTCAGCGCCTTCGGGATGGCCTGCTACCACGGCATCCTCGGCCAGTCCGTGCACACCGCCACGGTCGCCGCCATCGTCGTCATCGCCGGCATCGGCCACCTCAGCGCCAACCTCAGGCTCCGCCAGGAACACGCCCTGGCCGAGGCCCAGCTGGTCGCCGAGATCGCCCGCCGGGTGCTGCTGCGCCCCGTCCCCGAACGCGTCGGCCCGGTCCGCGCCGCCGTCCGCTACGCCGCCGCCGCGGCCCACGCCTCCATCGGCGGAGACCTGTACGAGGTCGTCAACACCCGGCACGGCGTGCGCGCCGTGATGGGCGACGTCCGCGGCAAGGGCCTCGCCGCGGTCGAGACCGCCGCCGCCGTGCTCGGCGCCTTCCGCGAGGCCGCCCACCAGGAGGCCGCCCTCGACAAGGTGGCCGGCTGGCTCGCCGTCAGCCTCGACCGGGCCCTGCACGAGAACGAACACCCCGGCGTCGAGGAGGAGTTCGTCACCCTGGTGCTGATCGGCGTCCGCCCCGACGGCGTCCTGGAGATCGCCAACTGCGGCCACCCCGCGCCCGTCCTGCTCCGCGGCGAGGACGCGCCGCGACTGCTCGCCGCCGACGAGACCGTCCCCCCGCTCGGCGTCCTCGACCCCGCCGACGTGTGCCCCCCGCTCCAGCTCCTCGAAGCCGAACCCGGCGACCGCATCCTGCTCTACACCGACGGCGTCATCGAGGCCCGCGACCACCGCGGCGCCTTCTACCCCCTCACCGACCGCCTCCCGCTGCTCGCCGACGGCGGCCCGGTCGAAGTCCTGCACCGCCTCCACGACGACGTCGTCCGCCACGTCGGCCACAAGCTCGGCGACGACGCGGCGATGCTGCTGCTCCAGTTCGACCCGGTCGTGCTGCCGGCGCAGAACGCGTACCAGGAGACGCGCATCTAGGGGCTCACGAGAGCGCATTCAGGGGCTCGGGGAACGGCGAGGCCCGGTCTGCTGCGGGTTCACTGCCGGAGCGCGCATCGGCTTCCGGTTCTGTTCACGGCACGCAGCAGCCCCGACCTCCGATGGGCTCCGGCCGCCAGCAGCTCGGACTCGCCGTTCCCCGAGCCCCTGATCTCGCCCCTCTACGCTTCGATGTCGACGACCAGCGGGCGGTGGTCGGACACCCCCGTGCGCGGGGCGGAGACCGAGCCGACGGTGTTGCGCGGGACGCCGATGCCCAGGATGTGGTCGAACTGGACGGTCGGGCGGTGCGAGGGGTAGGTGGGGGTGCGGGCCAGGTCGTACCAGCCCTGCAGGCGGGTGCGCCGCGCGGTGCGGACGCGTTCGCGCCTCGCGGTGCGCTGGATCGCGTGCGCCGAGCCGAGCACGGTGCGCGGCACCGCGCCGATCAGGTTGAAGTCCCCCAGCACCAGGTAGGGCTGCGGCAGGTCGGCGATCCAGCGCCGGATCGCGGCGAGCTGCCCGACGTTCCACCCCGGCACGAAGGACAGGTGTGCGGCGACCACGGTGAACTCCCCGCCCGGACCGGCCAGTACGGCGGCCAGCGCCGCCCGCGGCTCGTCCGGGACGGGGGTGAGCCCGCGCCGCCCGGCGACCCGCAGCGGCAGGCCGAAGGGCGCGGGCGCGAACCGGCGGGCCCGCCAGTGCAGCACGGGCAGCCGGGTGAGCAGCGCGGTGCCGTACGAGGGCCGGGAGCCGTCGTCGAGGTCGCCGGGGCCGTAGACGGCGAGGCCGGGCCGCCCGGGGTCGGCGATCCAGCCGGCGCCGGGCGCGGGGACGCCGTGCAGCGCGGCGGCGAAGCGCCAGTCCGCGGCGCCCATGGCCTTGGCGGCGAGGGCGCTCTGGTCGGTGCGCCCGGAGCGCTCCTGGTGGCGGTCGACCTCCTGGAGGGCGAGCACGTCGGCGTCGAGGGAGGCGACGGCGTCGGCCAGCGGGGCGCCCGGGTCGGTGGGGTAGGGCGCCGGGCTGCCGTCGGGGGCGAGCGGTTGGCCGTGCAGCAGGTTGTACGTGGCGATCCGCAGTGTGGTCACGCCGTCGACCGTACCGGGCCGGTGTGAACGGGGCGGCGGCCCGCGGTGGTTGCGGGCGGCGCGCGGTGGTCGCGGCTTGAGCGGAGGGAGCCATACCGGGTATACATACTCGGTATGTCGATCCGTCACGGCCTGCTCGCCCTGCTCGACCAGGGCCCGCGCTACGGCTACCAACTGAGAACCGAGTTCGAGGCCAGGACGGGGGCGACCTGGCCGCTGAACGTCGGCCAGGTCTACACCACGCTGGGCCGCCTGGAGCGCGACGGGCTGGTGGAGGCCGCCGGCGAGGACGACGAGGGCCACCAGTTCTACGCCGTCACCGACGAGGGACGCGCCGAACTGCGCCGCTGGTTCGACACCCCGGTGCCGCGCACCAACCCGCCGCGCGACGAACTCGCGATCAAGCTGGCGATGGCGGTCACCATCCCGGGCGTGGACGTGGCCACCGTGGTGCACGGCCAGCGCCGGCACAGCATGCAGGCGCTCCAGGACTACACCCGGCTCAAGGGCCGGGCGCTGGCCGCCGACGACGGCTCCGGCAAGGACCTGGCCTGGCTGCTGGTGCTGGAACAGCTGATCTTCCAGACCGAGGCGGAGATCCGCTGGCTGGACCACTGCGAGTCCCGGCTCGCCCAGCACGCCGAACGGACCGCCGCCGCGCCGTCCGCGCCCGCCGCCGCCGCGCCGTCCGCCCGGCGCGCCGCCAAGAGCCGCGACCGCGGCCGCATCTGAACCTCCTGGGGGAGCGATGACCGAACAACTCAAGCCCGCCGAGCCCGTGCTGCACCTCGACCAGGTCAGCCGCACGCACGGCCAGGGCGCGGCCCAGGTGCACGCGCTGCGCGCCGTCGACCTGCGGGTCCACCCCGGCGAACTGGTCGCCGTGATGGGGCCCTCCGGCTCCGGCAAGTCCACCCTGCTCACCCTGGCCGGCGGCCTGGACAGCCCCACCGGCGGCCGGGTGGTCGTCGAGGGCACCGTCCTCGGCGACCTGGACCGCAAGAAGCTGGCCGCCGTCCGCCGCCGCTCGGTGGGCTACGTCTTCCAGGACTACAACCTGATACCGGCGCTCACCGCCGCCGAGAACATCGCGCTGCCCCGCGAACTGGACGGCACCTCCGCCCGCGCCGCCCGCCGCGAGGCGCTCGCCGCGCTGGAGGAGCTCGGCATCGCCGAACTCGCCGACCGCTTCCCCGACGACATGTCCGGCGGCCAGCAGCAGCGCGTCGCCATCGCCCGCGCGCTGATCGGCGACCGCCGCCTGGTGCTCGCCGACGAACCCACCGGCGCCCTCGACTCCACCACCGGCGAGTCCGTGCTCGCCGTGCTGCGCGCCCGCTGCGACGCCGGCGCCGCCGCCATGATGGTCACCCACGAGGCCCGGCACGCCGCCTGGGCGGACCGGGTGGTCTTCCTGCGCGACGGCCTGCTGGTCGACGAGACCGCCCGGCAGGACGCCGGCAGCCTGCTCGTCACCGCCGCCGCCAACGCCCGCAAGGACGGTGACCGGTGAAGCCCAGCGCCTGGCGCGCCGCCCTGCGGATCGCCCGCCGCGACGCCGCCCGGGCCAAGGGCCGTAGCGCCCTCGTCCTGGCGATGATCGCGCTGCCGGTGCTCGGCGTGGCCGGCGTGGACGTGATCGCCCGCAGCGCCCAGCTGGAACCGGCCGAGCAGGCGGCCCGCGCGCTGGGCACCGCCCAGGCGGCCGTCACCATGTCCATGCGCGGCGGCAGCCTCCTGCAGGTCCCCGCCGGCGACGAGTCCATCAGCCGGATGCCCGACCAGGAGCACCCGCAGACCGCGGCGCAGAAGCGCAGCGCCGACACCGACCCGGCGCAGCTGGTCACCGAACTGCTGCCCGGCGCCGTCCTGGTGCCGACCGGGGGCTACCACAGCACCTCGGCCAGCACCAAGGAGGGCCGGATGTCCACCGCGGTCGAGGAGGTCGACCTGACCGACCCGGTGTGGCACGGCAAGCTCAACGTGGTCGAGGGCACCGCCCCCACCAGGCCCGACCAGATCGCCGCCACCCGGGGCTTCCTGGACCGCTCCGGCCTGCGGGTCGGCGACCGCACCGTGCTGCACTCCCTGGACGCCGAGCCGTACACCATCACCGCCGTCGCCGAGGACCCGGACAGCCTGGAAGAGGTCAGGCTGTACGGCCGCCCCGGCGCGGTGCTCGACGCGCTCGCCCGGACCGACCCGGAGTCGGGCCGCAGCGGGCCGCAGAACACCGCCTCCTGGCTGGTCAAGCTGCCCGCCGGGCAGCAGGTCGACTGGCCGAAGGTGCAGGAGCTCAACGGGTACGGCTTCCTCGTCGTCTCCCGGGACGTCCTGCTGCACCCGCCGGCCCGCGCCGACGTGCCGTACTACCAGCAGCAGTGGCAGTCCTCCTCGTTCGTGAACAAGAGCGTGCTGGCCGTCGCCGCGCTGGTGCCCGGCATGGCGCTGCTGGAGATCGTGCTGCTCGCCGGGCCCGCCTTCGCGGTCGGCGCCCGCCGCTCGCGCCGCCAGCTCGGCCTGCTCGCGGCCGGCGGCGGCGACCGCTCGCACGTCCGGGCCGTGGTGCTGGCCGGCGGCGCGGTGCTCGGCACCGGCGGCGCCGTGCTCGGCCTGCTCGGCGGCGTCGGCCTGGTCGCTCTGCTGCGCACCCAGGCCGAGGAGTACGCCGGGAAGCGCTTCGGCCACTTCGACCTGCAGCCCCTCGACCTGCTCGCCGTCGCCCTGGTCGGCCTGGTCACCGGCCTGCTCGCGGCCGTCGTCCCCGCCGTCCAGGCGTCCCGGCAGGACGTCGTCGAGGCGCTCACCGGCCGCGGCGGCAGCAAGCCCGCCAACCGGGTCGTCGCCGTGATCGGCCTCGTGATGGTGGCCGGCGGCACCGGCCTGGCCCTGCTCTGCGCGGTCACCAACACCGCCCCCGTGCCCGGCCTGCTCGGCGGCTCGGTGATCGCCGAACTCGGCATGCTGCTGTGCACCCCGCTGCTGATCGGCCTGTTCGGGCGGCTCGGCCGCCACCTGCCGCTCAGCCCGCGGCTCGCGCTGCGCGACTCGGTGCGCAACCGCGGCCGCACCGCCCCCGCCGTGGCCGCCGTGATGGCCGCCGTCGCGGGCGCCGTCGCGGTCGGCATCTACCAGGCCAGCGACGTCGAGAAGCAGCGCCAGGACTACCGGCCCTCGCTGCCGGCCGGGGCGGTCGCGCTGCTGGACCGGGCCCGCTCGGGGGACGAGGCGTCCCGGCTCCCGGCCCTGCGCGAGGCCGTCGAGAACGACCTCGGCGACCTCGGGGAGCGCGCCGACGTGATGTCCCCGACCGCCCTCCCCGGGCAGTGCCGCGACAAGTACGAGTGCGGCTACGTCCGGGCCGTGAAGTCGCTCGACAAGCGGTGCCCGGCGGAGGACGCCAAGACCGACGAGGAGCGGCAGCGGGCGTACGACGACCCCCGGTGCGCGAGCACGCACTCCCTCCCCGACGAACTGGGCAGCATCTTCGGCGACACCCTGGTCGGCGACGCCGCGCTGCTGCGCAACCTGCTCGACGTGCACGACCCGGCCGCCGAACAGGCCCTGGCCGACGGCAAGGCGCTGGTCTTCCGCCCCGACCGGGTCGCCGACGGCAAGGTCACCGTGCGGGCCGAGGAGCCGCCCACCCAGGAGCAGATGGACGCCCACGACTACCGGGGCACCACCCACGACGTCTCCCTGGACGCCGTGGAGGTGCACTCGCCCGCCCCGTTCGCCACCCTCGTGATGAGCCGGGCGGCCGCGGAGAAGGCCGGGCTCGGCACCCAGGTCGAGGGGGCGATGTGGATGCCCGCCGCGACGCTCTCCGACGGCCGGGTGCAGAAGGCCACCGACCACCTCGGCAAGCTCGACGACGGGGCCTACCTGATGGTCGAGCAGGGCTTCAAGGCCAAGCGGGACCTGGTGACCACCGGTCTGATGGCCTTCGCCGCGCTGGTCGCCCTCGGCGCGGCCGGCATCGCCACCGGCCTCGCCGCCGCCGACTCCCAGCAGGACCTGGCCACGCTGGCCGCGGTCGGCGCTTCCGGCGGCATCCGGCGGCGGCTGTCCGGCTTCCAGTGCGGGGTGATCGCCGCGATGGGCGCGGTGCTCGGCCTGATCTGCGGGGCCGTCCCGCCGGTGGCGCTGCGGCTGCTGGAGGCCCGGAACTCGACGGTCTGGATCAACGGCCGCATGGTCGGCCACGAGGACCCGGTCATCGCCGTCCCGTGGGTCGACCTGGCCGCCCTGCTGGTCGGCCTGCCGCTGGTGGCGGTCGCCCTGGCCGCGCTGCTCACCCGGTCCCGGATCGGGCTGACCCGCCGGGCCGGCTGACCGGTCCGCGGGTGATCGTGCTCACGGCCGGGGGAGGCCGTGAGCACGCACCCGTCCGGGCGAACTACAGTCGTCCGCATGACGAAAACGCCGGACAGCGCCGTCCGCTCCTACATCGACCGGCACGAGGACGCCTTCCTGGCCGACCTCGCCGACTGGCTGCGCATCCCCTCGGTCTCCGCCGACCCGGGCCGGGCGGGCGAGGTCCGCCGCTCCGCGGAGTGGCTGGCCGGCAAGCTGCGCGCGACCGGGTTCCCGGTCGCCGAGGTGTGGGAGACGGACGGGCTGCCCGCGGTGTTCGCCGAGTGGCCCTCCGGCGAGGAGGGCGCGCCGACCGTGCTGGTCTACGGCCACCACGACGTGCAGCCCGCCGCCCGCGAGGACGGCTGGGACACCGACCCGTTCGAGCCCGCCGTGGTCGGCCGCCGGCTGTACGCGCGCGGCGCCGCCGACGACAAGGGCCAGGTCTTCTTCCACACCCTGGGCGTGCGCGCCCACCTTGCCGCCACCGGCCGCACCGCGCCCGCGGTCAACCTCAAGCTGCTGGTCGAGGGCGAGGAGGAGTCCGGCTCGCCGAACTTCGCCGCCCTGGTGCGCCGCGAGGCCGAGCGCCTCGCCGCCGACGTGGTGATCATCTCCGACACCGGCATGTGGTCCGAGACCACTCCGACGGTGTGCACCGGCATGCGCGGCCTGGCCGACTGCCAGATCGACCTGTACGGCCCGGACAACGACATCCACTCCGGCTCCTTCGGCGGCGCCGTCCCCAACCCGGCCGAGGTGGCCGCCGAACTGGTGGCCGGCCTGCACGACGCCGACCGCCGGGTCGCCGTCCCCGGCTTCTACGACGGCGTGGTCGAACTCACCGACGAGGAGCGGGCGCTGTTCGCCGAGCTGCCCTTCGACGAGGAGCGGTGGCTGCGCACCGCCAAGTCGCACGGCACCCGGGGCGAGGCCGGCCACACCACCCTGGAGCGGGTCTGGGCCCGGCCGACCGCCGAGGTCAACGGCATCTGGGGCGGCTACACCGGCCCCGGCGGCAAGACCATCGTCCCCGCCGAGGCGCACCTGAAGCTGTCCTTCCGGCTGGTCGCGGGTCAAGAGGTGGAAAAGGTCCGGGAGTCGGTGGCGGCCTGGGTTTCCGAGCAGGTCCCGGAGGGCATCCGGTACGAGATCGTCTTCCCCGGCGCGACCCGCCCCTGCCTGACGCCGCTGGACCACCCCGCGCTCCGGTCCACCGTCCGGGCGATGGAGCGGGCCTTCGAGCAGAAGGTCCTGTTCACCCGCGAGGGGGGCTCCGGCCCGGCCGCCGACCTGCAGGACGTGCTGGGGGCGCCGGTGCTGTTCCTCGGCATCTCGGTGCCCTCGGACGGCTGGCACTCGATCAACGAGAAGGTGGAGCTCGACCTGCTGCGCAAGGGCGTCGAGACCTCCGCCTACCTGTGGGGCGACCTCGCGGAGAACTTCCGGTGACGGCCCGCCGCCACCGCCGCACCGAACGCGAACGGGGATGGACGAGTTGAGCAGCGCACCCGAGACCAAGCACCTCGCGCTGGCCCGCGCCGGGGTGGACCGGGCGGCGCACCGCCGGCTGGACGAGCCCTGGCTGGCCGCGGCCTGGAGCCACCCCACCACCCGGGTGCTGCCGATCGCCGGCGGCGAGGCGTTCGTGGTGGACACCGCCACGGGCAGCGAACTGGTGCTGCTGCCCTCCTTCGAGGCCCCCGAGACCGGCCACCGGTACTTCCTGGGCACCGACGAGGACGGCACCCACTACTTCGCGCTGGACTGCGAGTCGCTGCCCGGTCGGCTCGACGGCGACGCCCGCCCGGCCGGCCTGCGCGAGGTCGGCGGCACGCTCAGCGTCCGGGACGCCGGGCTGCTGGTGCACGCCGTCGCGCTGGAGCACTGGCACCGGCTGCACTCGTTCTGCTCCCGCTGCGGCCACCCCACCGAGAAGGCCGGGGCCGGCCACCTGCGCCGCTGCACCTCCTGCGCGGCCGAGCACTACCCGCGCACCGACCCCGCGGTGATCATGCTGATCACCGACGGCGAGGACCGCTGCCTGCTGGGCCGCCAGGCGCTCTGGCCGGAGGGCCGCTGGTCCACGCTGGCCGGCTTCGTCGAGCCCGGCGAGTCGATCGAGCAGGCGGTGGCCCGCGAGGTGTGGGAGGAGGCGGGCGTCCGGGTCGGCGAGGTCGAGTACGTGGCCAGCCAGCCCTGGCCGTTCCCGTCCAGCCTGATGCTCGGCTTCCTCGGCCGGGCGCTGCCCGACGGCACCGGGATCACCGTGGACGGCGAGGAGATCTCCGAGGCCCGCTGGTTCAGCCGGGAGGAGCTGCGGGCCGGGATGGCCGCGGGGGAGATCCTGCCGCCGTCCGGCATCTCGATCGCCCGGCACCTGGTCGAACTCTGGTACGGCGAACCGCTCCCGGCGGCCACCCGCTGGTGACCCGGCGCCGACGGGGGCGTGCGGAGCACTCCGCGCGCCCCCGTCGTGCGTCCGGCGGGCACCGGGACGGCCGGAGGGGCCGGGGCCGCCGGAGCGTTCCGGCGGGGGTTCCCCGTCGCCGGATCCGGGGCGCGGTTGGCGGATTCCGCTGAAACCGCGCGAGCCCACTGGCTACATTCACTCGCGTGACGATCCCCCGCGGCCCCGCGCACCCGCCCAAGTACCAGCGGCTCGCCGCCGACCTGCGCCGGCGCATCGCCTCCGGCGAATGGGAGGGCGGCGGCCGGCTCCCGGTCGAGACCGAGCTGGAGGAGCAGTACGGGGTCGCCCGCAACACCGTCCGGCTGGCCGTGGACGCCCTGGTCAACGAGGGCCGGGTGGTGCGCGTCCAGGGCAAGGGCACCTACCTGCGCGAGCCCTCCCGGCACGACCACCGGGTGCACGCCCGCCCGCACCGCCCCGCCCGGCGCGGGCCGCTCACCCCCAGCGGCGAGGTCTACGCCGCCGAGGCGGTGGCCGCCGGACGGCAGCTCACCGTCGACTTCGAGGTGGCCGCCGTCCGGGCCCGCCGCGACATCGCCGCCTGGCTCGGACTGCGCCCCGAGGACACCGTGATGATGCGCCGCCGGCTCTGCCGGGTCGACCAGGAGCCGTACGCCATCGAGGAGAGCCACTACCGGGCCGGGCTGGCCGCCGGCACCCCGCTGATGCAGGACCGGCCCGTCCCCGGCGGGGACGAGCGGATACTGGCGCAGCTCGGCCGGACCGAGACCGCCGCCACCGACCACCTCACCGCCCGGATGCCCGACCCGGCCGAGGCCGCCTGGTTCGGGCTCGGCCCGGGGGTGCCGCTGCTGGTCAACACCCGGATCAGCAGCGACCGGCGCGGCCCGATCCGGGTGGTGGAGACCCGCTACGCCGCCGACCGGGCCCGGCTGCTCTACGAGCTCGGCGACGGCGCGGCGGCCGGCTGACCCCGGAGCCCGGGGCCCGCCGGCCGGGAGCCGGTCAGACCAGCGCGGCCTGGACCTGGCGCAGGCTCGGGTTGGTCATCACGCTCTGCTCGCCGGAGGCGGAGACCACCACGACCGTCGGCACCGTCTGGTTGCCGTCGTTCACCGACTCCACGTAGGACGCCGAGGCCGGGTCCTGCTCGATGTTGACCTCCGTGTAGGCGATGCCCTCGCGGTCCAGCTGGCTCTTGAGGCGGTTGCAGTAGCCGCACCAGGTCGTGCTGTACATCGTGACGGTGCCGGACATGGCGAGGTGCTCCTTCGGTCGACGGACGGTGGCCGGGCGGCCGCCCGGTGCAACGCCCGGCGGGCCGGGCCCATTCCGGGACGGGCACCGGTGCGACGATCCGACCACCGCGGGCGGCCTGTGGACAAGTCCGTCCGAACTGTCCGGAGCGCCTGCGAGGATGGGGGCATGCAGGAAGACCTCCCCGGGTTCGACGACCCGCACGCGCAGTACGGCCACGCCCCCCTCGGAGCGGACGCGGTGCTGGCCGGGCTCGACCCCGAGCAGCGCGCCGTCGCCACCGCCCTGCACGGCCCGGTCTGCGTGCTGGCCGGCGCCGGCACCGGCAAGACCCGCGCCATCACCCACCGGATCGCCTACGGCGTGCGCAGCGGCGTCTACCACCCCGCCCAGGTCCTTGCCGTCACCTTCACCGCCCGCGCGGCCGGCGAGATGCGCGGCCGGCTGCGCCAGCTCGGGGCGGACGGCGTGCAGGCCCGCACCTTCCACTCCGCCGCGCTGCGCCAGCTCCAGTACTTCTGGCCGCGCGCCGTCGGCGGCTCCTTCCCCCGGCTGCTGGAGCGCAAGGTCCAGCTGGTCGCCGAGGCGGCCGGCCGCAGCGGCCTGCGCGTCCAGCGCACCGAACTGCGCGACCTGACGGCCGAGATCGAGTGGGCCAAGGTCACCCAGGTCGTCCCCGACGACTACCCGGCCGCCCTCGCCAAGTCCGGCCGGGAGGCCCCGAGGGACCCGGCGGAGACCGCCCGGGTCTACCGCGCGTACGAGAAGCTCAAGGGCGAGCGCGACCTGATCGACTTCGAGGACGTGCTGCTGCTCACCGCCGCCATCCTGGAGGAGCGCCCGGAGGTCGCCGACCGGGTCCGCTCCCAGTACCGGCACTTCACCGTCGACGAGTACCAGGACGTCTCCCCGCTCCAGCAGCGCCTGCTGGAGCAGTGGACGGGCGGCGACGGCGGCGCCAGCCTCTGCGTCGTCGGCGACGCCAGCCAGACCATCTACTCCTTCACCGGCGCCACCCCCGACCACCTGCTGAACTTCCGCCACCGGCACCCCGACGCCACCGTGGTCAAGCTGGTCCGGGACTACCGCTCCACCCCGCAGGTCGTGCACCTGGCCAACGGGCTGCTCTCGCAGGCCCGCGGCCAGGCCGCCCAGCACCGGCTGGAGCTGGTCTCGCAGCGCGAGGCCGGCCCCGAGCCGGTCTACCGCGAGTACCCGGACGAGCCCACCGAGGCCGAGTCCACCGCCCGCCTGATCCGGGACCTGCTCGGCACCGGCGTGCGGGCCAGCGAGGTCGCCGTGCTGTTCCGCACCAACAGCCAGTCCGAGGTGTACGAGCAGGCCCTCGCCGACCTCGGCATCGCCTACCAGCTCAAGGGCGCCGAGCGGTTCTTCGAGCGCCCCGAGGTCCGCGAGGCCGGGGTGCTGCTCAAGGGCGCCGCCCGGGCCGCCGACGACCCGCTCACCTCCGGCGCGCCCGACCTCGCCGCCCAGGTCCGCGCGGTGCTCGCCACCCGCGGCTTCGCGGCCACCCCGCCGGCCGGCTCCGGCGCCGTCCGCGAGCGCTGGGAGTCGCTGAACGCGCTGGTCCGGCTCGCCGAGGAGTTCGAGGCCGCCCGCACCGCGGCCGGCGAGCGCGCCGACCTCGCCGCCTACGTCGCCGAGCTGGACGCCCGGGCCGCCGCCCAGCACGCCCCCGCCGTCGAGGGCGTCACGCTGGCCTCGCTGCACGCCGCCAAGGGCCTGGAGTGGGACGCGGTGTTCCTGGTCGGCCTGAGCGAGGGCACGCTGCCGATCATCTACGCCAAGACCGACGAGCAGGTCGAGGAGGAGCGCCGCCTGCTGTACGTCGGCGTCACCCGGGCCCGCCGCTTCCTCACCCTCTCCTGGTCGCTCTCCCGCTCCCCGGGCGGCCGCGCCTCCCGCAAGCCCACCCGCTTCCTGGACGGGCTGCGCCCCGGCTCCAGCGGCCCCGGCGCGCGCACCCGCGGCGGGCGCGGGGGCGTCGAGCCCGGCGCGGAGCGCTCCGCCGCGCGCCGCGCTCGAGGCCCGGTCAAGTGCCGGGTGTGCGAGCGCACCCTCACCGAGGGCCGCGAGATCAAGCTCCGCCGCTGCGACGACTGCCCCTCCACCATGGACGAGGCGCTGTACGAGCGGCTGCGCGAGTGGCGCTCGGTCAAGGCCAAGGAGCAGGGCGCCCCGGCCTACGTGGTGTTCACCGACGCCACCCTGACGGCCATCGCGGAGGACGTGCCGGGCAGCCTCGCCGAGCTGTCCCGGATCTCGGGAGTGGGCGCCATGAAGCTGGACAAGTACGGCGCCGACGTGCTGTTGTTGTGTGCGGGGGAGAGTCCGGAGCCGGTGGGGGAGACCGACCGGGAGCCGGAGCCCGCCCCCGTCGAGGGCGAAGCCGGGAACGAGGCCGAGAACTCGCCGGAAAAATAGTTTGCGCGCCGCGTGTACGGCGCAATAGCCTGCCGGAGCGGTCAAGGGGACGAGACCGCGAAGCTCGCAGAGGGCTTGTTTCTGCGTGCGCCGACCATCAACCAGATATCGGAACCCGGGCGACCGGGTACCGCGAGACGCCGAGAGGAGGCGAGTTCAGTGGAGACCACGATGATCACGAAAATGACCAACCTGATGACTACCCTCGCCATGCCCTCGCGCGTCAGCGTCACGGGTCTGGGTCTGGGTCTCGGTACGGCCGGCGGCAACGCCGGAGCCCTGCTGTCGGAGCGCTGCCTTGTCAGTGATCTGGGCAATGCTGTGGGCACCCGTGTCGAGGCAGGTCTCTCCCGTGACTGGGCGGCGTTCGGCGGCGGCATTTCGCTGTCCGACGAGCGACCGACCGAGGCACCGAAGGCAGTAGCGGCAGAAGCCCTCCATGGGCGCTATGCGGCCGTCATCGGTGCCGGATCCAACAAGCAGGACCAGCAGATCTCCCTGGCCGAGGTCGCCGTTCGCGGCGCCGAGGCAGGCCGGAAGCAGGTTTTCCGCGGGCCTGGACCCTGGAGCGAACGACCCTGACTGAGTCAGTCACGGGCGGTGCCTCCAGGGCCGCGGAAACCCAGCAACCGGGTTCCG
Organism: Kitasatospora sp. NPDC057198; assembly: GCF_042670125.1. Lineage (NCBI taxonomy): Bacteria > Bacillati > Actinomycetota > Actinomycetes > Kitasatosporales > Streptomycetaceae > Kitasatospora > Kitasatospora sp. NPDC057198. The sequence continues at coordinate 28,044 of NZ_JBHUWH010000012.1, forward strand.
CGGCCCTTCTGTTTTGTCCGGTACGCAAGACCACCCAGGCCCCACGGGGCCTCCGGCCCGATCCGAACCACGGAACGGCCGGATCCACATCGAAGACGAGGAAGATGCCCACAGTGTCCACGGTCACCACACCGCCGCCCCTCCCGTCCGTACCGACCGACAAGACCGTCAAGGCCGACCAGGCCGACCCCCCGGAGGTAACACTCATGCAGCTCACCGCCATCGACGAGGCTGACTCGCTCGGGCTCCCCATCCCGTGCCGGGCCTTCGACCCGGAGGTCTTCTTCGCGGAGACCCCCGCGGACGTCGAGTACGCCAAGTCGCTGTGTGGCACCTGCCCCGTCAAGGCCGCCTGTCTCACCGGCGCCATCGAGCGCCGCGAGCCCTGGGGCGTCTGGGGCGGCGAGCTCTTCGTGCAGGGCGTCGTCGTCGCCCGGAAGCGCCCGCGTGGCCGTCCGCGCAAGACCGAGGTCATGGCGTGAACCCCGCAGCCAGGGCCGTCCGCAGCGGCACCGGAGCCGTCCGCAGGGGAGAGCAGCCCCCGCTGGACACCGCTCTGCGCCACTCGGTACGCATCGCGGCCGCCAAGGCCGACGCAGAACAGACCCGTCCCTTCCCGACCACGCACCACGAGCAGGACCACCACATGAACCCCGCCGGCATCGATCCGACCGTCCGCTCCGAGCAGACCACCGAACTTCAGATCCAGAACAGGACTCTCGAGATGAATCTCCTCCAAGAATCCCTGGCGCGCGCGCATATGCAGCAACGCCTCCACGAGGCCGAGGAGCAACGCCTCGGCCTGCGGGTGATGCGCGCGGCGCGCCTGCGTCGCAAGGCCGAACGCGCCTCCCTGCGCGCCCGCAAGGCCCTCGCCGTCGCCCTGATGTGACGGAGGCTCCACCCCCGCCGGCCGGCCGCGAGGCCCCGCCGGTGAACCACCCCTGAACGCCGACGGCCGACTCCCCGCCCCCGGGCAGTCGGCCGTCGGCGTGTTTCCGGGGCCCCCGGCGCTGCCCCGGCACCGTCTGCCCGGTTCCGCCGCATTCATCCCACCGGGCCCAAATGCCGCCCTCCGCACTACTGTTCGCCGCTCGAACAGGTCGTGCAAGGATGGGCCCCATGTGGCCCTCCCTCCCGCTCGGCGAGAAGCTGCGCACCGTCCTCGGCCAGCCGCGCAAGGTCCGCCGCCTGGTCAGCAGCCCGCGCTCCCGGGTCTGGCGGGCCGAACTCTCCGGCCGGCCGGTGGTGGTCAAGCAACTGGTCGACTCGCCCGGCGCCGACGAACGCTACGCCCGCGAGGCCGCCGCGCTCGCCCTCGCCGCCCGCCCCGGCCGGCCCGGCCGCCCGGTGGCGCCCGCGCTGCTCGGCACCGACCCGGCCCACCGCCTGCTGGTGCTGGAACGCCTGGAGGACCGCACCCCCGGCCCCGGCTGGCAGAACGACTACGCCACCGCGCTCGCCGGACTGCACGCCAGCGCCCCCGCCGACCTCGACGACCTCGCCGGGACGGCCCCCGGCACCGACCTGCCCGCCTGGACCGGCCCGACCGAACGCGACCTCGGCTGCTTCATCGCGCTCGCCCGGATCCTCGACGTGCCCGCCCCGCCCGGTGCCCGCGCCGAGGCCGAGGCCCTGATCGGCCGGCTCTCCGCCACCCCCGTCCGGCACGCGCTGCTGCACGGCGACCCCTGCCCCGGCAACGACCTGCACACCGCCGACGGTGTCCGGTTCGTCGACTTCGAGCAGTCCGCCCTCGGCCCTGGCGCGGTCGAACTCGCCTACCTGCGGATCGGCTTCCCCACCTGCTGGTGCGCCACCACCCAGCCCGCCGCGGAGCTGGCCGACGCCGAGGCCGCCTACCGCACCGCCTGGCGGGCGGCCACCGGCACCGCGGCCCCCGGCACCGCCGAACTCGCCGACGCCTGCGCCGGCTGGCTGATCCGCGGCGACGCCCTCGTCCCCAAGGCCGAGCGCGGCACCGCCGACCACCTGGCCCGCGTCCACCACGGCGACTGGACCTGGGGCAACGCCACCGCCCGCCGCCGCCTCCTGCACCGCCTGCGGGTCGTCGCCGAACTCGCCGACGCCGACACCGCGCTCCCGGTCTTCGGCCGCTTCTGCGGCACCCTCGCCGCCCGCGCCCGCACCACCTGGCCCGCCGCCGGCCCGCTCGCCACCGAACGCACCTGACCGCCCCGGCCCCCGGCCTTTGGCCCTGCCGCCGCTCAGGCCCGGACGACCGTCACCCCCCACTGCTCCAGCAGCCGGGCCACGTCCTCCGGCAGGCAGCGGCCGGTGGCCGGGTCGACCACCTCGGGCAACTCCCGTTCGGTGGCGGCGAAGTCGTGCCAGACCAGGGCGAACGGCCGGGCGACCCCGAAACCGCCGCCCAGGCAGTCGCGCAGGCTGTTCCAGCACCGCCCGTAGTAGCCGCCGGGGCCGTTCAGCGCCGCACCGAGCGCGCAGTGCAGGCCCGCCGCGTCCTCCACCGCCCGGCCGTCCAGGTGGTACACGCCGCCGGAACGGTCCGGTCCGGGCTCGCGGAGGTGGAACGCCAGCGACAGCCACGCCTCCCTGGTGGTGGTGGACAGCCCGCGCCAACTGCCCGGCTGCCACGGTGGCCCGGCCCGCCGGCTCCGCCGGACCCCGCGGGCCGCCGAGCCGGGCAGCCGCTCGCCGTCGACCGACAGCAGCATGTCCAGCAGCCCGCCGCCGAGCACCGACGGCCCGACCCGCTCGACGGACAGCCCGGTGGTGACGGGCTCCATCACCCGCCCGCCGTCGTCCAGCGCCCACAGCTCGGTGAACGCCGGCCAGTCCAGCTGCCCGGCGGACCAGCCGGGCCCGCAGCGGTTCGGCGGGCTCGCAGCCGATCAGCCGCACCGGCAGCGGCGCCGGGGCTCGCGCTCCACCAGCAGCCCCGTGACCTCGGTGCAGACCGCCGGCGGCTCGCCGGTGGGCCAGCCCGTGGTCAACTCGAAGCGCACGCAGGGGTGCTGCGCCAGCCGGAACGCCTCCGCCTCGCCGACCGCCGCCCCGACCGCCACGTCGACCAGCGCCGGATCGGCGGCGTGCGGCCCGACCGCGAGCACCTCGGCGTCCGGCAGCTCCCACCAGTGGTCCGCCCGGAGCCGGTCCGCCCCTCGATGCAGGCCGACCCGAGCCACCCGGGCGCCACCCCCGGCGTGCAGCCGCGCATGACCAGCACCTCGCGCGGCGGCGGGGGCGGGTCGGCGAACAGCCCCTCGACGGCCGCGCACCGGCCCAGCAGCAGCTCGCTGCCGTCCTCGCCGTCCAGGGGCTCCCCGATGATCAAGTACCGTACCGGGAAAGGCCGTTCCCACCGCAGGTGCTCCTCGGACCGCACGCCCGCCCCGTCCGTCGCCACCACCGACGGCCCAGCCTCCAGGGCCGGGCCGGACCGGACCGGGGCGGGCCGGGGCGCCGCGACGGCATTTCCGCTCAGGCCCGCAGCACCGTCACCCCCCGCTCCTCCAGCTCGCGGGCCAGCTCCTCCGGATAGCCCGGCCCGGCGGCCGGGTCGTGCTCCCCGGCCAACTCCCGTTCGGTGGCGGCGAAGTCGTGCCAGACCAGGGTGAACGGCGGGACGAGCCCGAAGCCGCCGCACAGGCTGTCGAAGAGGGCGTCCCACCCCCAGCCGTAGTAGCCGCCGGGGCCCAGCAGCGCCTCGCCGATCGCGCAGTGCAGGCCGGGCTCGTCCCGCAGGCCCGCTCCCGCCAGGTGGTACTCGCCGCCGGAGCGGTCCGGCCCGGCCGGGCGTTCGCGGCGCATCGCCAGCATCAGCCAGGCGTGCCGCCCGGCCGCGTCCAACTCGCGCCAACTGCCCGCCCGCTGCGGCGGCCCGGCCCGCCACAGCCGCCAGGCCGGGCGGGCCGCCAGACCGGGCAGCCCGTCGGCGTCGACCGACAGCAGCACGTCGACCAGGGCCCCGCCGAGCACCGACGGCCTGGTCCACTCGGCGTCGAACCCGATCGCCCGCCGGTCCATCACCCGCCCGGTGTCGTCCAGAGACCACAGCTCGGTGTACCCGGGGTGCCTGCCACGCCGCTTGCGCAGCGCCGCCCGCATCGGCTCGGCCGGCTCGCAGCCGACCAGCCGCAGCGGCAACGGCTCGGCCGCCGCGCGGTCGGCGACCAGCCCGTCGGTGGCCGACCGGGTCACCGCCCGCACCGCGCCCCGGCCGGTGGTCAGTTCGAAGCGGACGAACGGGCCGTCGGCGTGCCGGTGCCAGTCGTCGGGGAGCACGCCGGCGCCGATCGTGACGTCCACCAGCGCCGGATTGCCGGTGTGCGGCGCGACCGACAGGACCTCGGCGTCCACCAGCGTCCACCAGACCTCGAAACCGCTCTCCGTCCGGCCGACGACCGACGCCGCCCCGAGCCACTCGGCCCGCACCCCCGGCGCGCAGCCGCGCAGCACCAGCACCTCGCGCGGTGGCGGCGGCGGGTCGGTGAACAGCCCCTCGACGGCCGCGCACCGGCCCAGCAGCAGCTCGCCGTCCCCCTCGCCCTCGGCCATGATCAAGTACCGCACCGGGAAAGGACGTTCCCACCGCAGGTGCTCCTCGAACCGCACGCCCGCCCCTCCCCCCGGTGCCGGCCGGTACCGGCTCAGTCGGCTTCCGGCTCGGCGAAGCCGGGCAGCCAGCGGAGCAGTTCCTCGTGCAGGCGGACGGTGGCGCCGAGCTGGCACAGGACGCCGATGGTGGACAGGGTGACCCGGTGGATCAGCAGGTAGGAGGGCGGGAGGTTGAGCCGCTTGCCCAGGTTGTAGGCGGGGGAGCGCGGGTCGGCGATCCGGGCGGCCTGGGCGCGCATCCAGTCCCGGCTGAAGGTGAACTGCTCGGCGCGGGTGGGCTCGATGATCGGCAGCAGGTAGTCGAGCACCGCGTCCGGGTCGAGCGAGATGCCGGCCCGGACGAAGTTCTCCTGCCGGAGCAGCTCGTACACCGCCCCGGCGTCGCCCGCCAGGGCCAGCCGCAGCGAGGTGCCGATCGGGCGGGGCAGGCCGCCGGGGAGGCGGTCGACGGTGCCGAAGTCGAGCACGCCGAGCTTCCAGCTCGCGGCGGTGCGGCCGGTCTTGACCAGCCGGAAGTTGCCCGGGTGCGGGTCGGCGTGCAGCAGGCCGGTGCGGGCCGGGCCGGCGAACAGGAAGCGGGCGAGCAGCTGCCCGGCCCGGTCGCGCTCGGTGCGGGTGCCGTCCGAGACGACCTGGGAGAGCGGCTTGCCCTCCAGCCACTCGGTGACCAGCACCCGCCCGGACTGGGCGACCACCCGGGGCACCACGATGTCGGCGTCCCCGGCGAACTCCTCGGCGTGCAACTGCTGGGACTCCGCCTCCAGTCGGTAGTCCAGCTCCTCGGAGACCCGCTCGCGCAGCTCGGCGATCAGCGGCTTGATGTCCACGCCCGGGATCAGCGGGCCCAGCACCCGGGCCAGCCGGGAGAGCTGCCCGAGGTCGCTGAGCAGGGCGTCGCCCGCGCCCGGGTACTGGATCTTGACCGCGACGTCCCGCCCGTCCCGCCAGACGGCGCGGTGCACCTGGCCGATCGAGGCGGCGGCGGACGGCTGGTCGGAGAAGGAGCGGAAGCGGTCGGCCCAGTCGGCGCCGAGGTCGCCGGCGAGCACCGCGTGCACGGTGCGGGTCGGCATCGCCGGGGCGGACTCCTGGAGCTTGGTGAGCGCGGCCCGGTAGGGGCCCGCGACGTCCTCCGGGAGGGCGGACTCGAAGACCGACATGGCCTGCCCGAACTTCATCGCACCGCCCTTCAACTTGCCGAGCGTCGCGAAGAGTTGCTCCGCGGTCTGGGCCTGGAGTTCGGCCGCGACCTCCTCCGCGGGCCGCCCGCCCAGCCGCTTGCCCAGGCCGAGGGTGGCCCGCCCGGCGAAGCTCAGCGGCAGGGCCGCCAGCCGGGCCGTCCGGGAGACCGCCTTGCGGGGCATCTCAGACATCCGCCGCCCCCGCCCGGTCGGCGCGGCCGGTGGCGGCCGGGGCCGCCCCGGCACGCGGGCGGGCCACCGGCAGGCCCTCGCCGGTTCCTGTCGTGCGCGGTAGATCGCTCACCGGACCTCCTGATCCTCCGGACCGACCGGCGCCCCGCCGGCGGTCGGTACAGCGGCGTTCCGGGCCCCGTGGCTCGAAGACGGGCCCTGGGCCGTGGCTCGAAGACAGACCCTAGGCCATTGTGCCCGTTCGCCCCGGTGCGGAGGACTGCCACAGGCAACCGCAGTCCGGGTGGCTGCGCAGCCGCAGCCGCCGCACCATGCCGTCGGCGGCGGACAGCTCGCACCAGCCGTCCACGCTGGGCGGCAGCGCCCCGTCCAGGTACAGCTGGACGTGCAGCGCGGCGAGCCCCGCGACCGCGGCGGCGACCGCGCCGTCGCAGGCCGGGGTCCGGGCCCGGCCCGGACCGCCGTCGATCAGCTGGGCCAGCAGCCGGGGCCACGCCTCGTCCTCGTCCCGCCTGGTCAGGGTGGCGCAGCTGCCGCAGGCGGAGGCGCCGGGGACGACCAACGGGCCGACCACGCCGAGGTGTTCGAGCACTCCGGTGTACAGGTGCGGGACGCCGGCCCGCATCAGCTCCTGGGCGTCGACGGCGGCCCCGGTGTACGCGGCCGAGCCGTCCCGCGGGGCGAGCACCACCAGGGTGGGCGGCGGGGGAGCGGCGGGCGGGCGCCGGTAGCGCTCGCCGACGGGGGCGCCGGTGGCCCGGTGCACCAGCTCGCGGGCGGCGGTGGCGCGCAGCCGCCCGATGTCGCCCGGCGGCAGGCCGCCGGGCGCGCAGTCCCGGGCGGTGACCCGGCCGCGGTCCAGCACCGCGACCTCGCCGATCCCGCCGGCCGCCAGCGCGGCCCCGACGGCGGCCCCGATCCGCCCGGCCCCGCGCACCTCGACCCGGGCCCGGGAGCGCCCCTGCAGCACGGCCGCGGCCTCGCCCGGCGCCGGGTGCACCAGGGAGAGCGAGGCCAGGTCGGGGCCGAGCAGCTCGCGCCGGGCGGGCGGGTACAGCTCCAGCACGTCCCGCAGGGACTGCGCGTCGTCGAGCAGTTCGCCGGCGCCGAGCGAGTCGAGCACCGCCCGGCAGTACTCGGCGCTCAGGCCGAGCCGCTGCCCGGCGGCGATCAGCGCGGGGCCGTCCCGGCTGCCGTCGACCAGCTCCAGGAAGCCGGCCAGGCCCCGGTCGACGCCTTCGACCACCCGGGCGTGCCGCCGGACGGTGCCGAACTGCAGGGTCTGCTTCTCCCGCCACAGCCGGGACAGCGCGGGCTTGATCACGGGGCGCATGCGGGTACCTCCCACGGTCGGGATCCCGGCGTCGGGATCGCTGGTGACCGCAGCTTGCCCGCCCGTCCCGGACGGCGGAAATCCGTTGTCCACAGCCCCGGTAGGACGATCGGACCATCACTGTGCACAGCCTGTGGACAACGCACCCGGGTGGTCCCCCGGGCCGCGCCGTCCCGGTGCCGGACTTCTGTCACGGGGACGGGGTAACGTCCTGTGCCATGGCAGCCGAACGGGACTCCCACCGGTCGGCGTCGCGTCGGCGTGTCCGGGCAGCCTCCGGACCGGCGGTCGCGGCGCCGGGTGCGCACGCCAGCACCGGGGCCGGCCGTGAGTACACATCCGATTGCGAGCACGCACCCGACCCGAGCCGCCCGCCCGAGCGCGGCGGCGGCGAGCGCACGGGCATCGAGCGTACGGGCACCGAGCGCACGAGCACCGACCGCAGCAAGGTCGAGGTGCGCCGCAGCGCCCGCCGCAGCCGCACCGTCTCCGCCTACCGCGAGGGCGACCGCACCGTGGTGCTGATCCCGGCCCGGATGTCGCACGCCGAGGAGCAGCGCTGGGTGGCCCAGATGCTCGACAAGCTGGCCGCGCAGGAGAGCCGCCGGGCGCTCGGCGACGAGGCCCTGCACTCCCGCGCCCGCGAGCTCTCCCAGCTCTACCTGGGCGGCCGGGCCGTCCCCGAGCAGGTCCGCTGGGTGACCAACCAGAACTCCCGCTGGGGCTCCTGCACCCCCAGCGAGCGCACCATCCGGCTCTCCCACCGCCTGCAGGGCATGCCCGAGTACGTGATCGACTACGTCCTGCTGCACGAGCTCGCGCACCTGCTGGTGCCCGACCACGGCCCCCGGTTCTGGGCCCTGCTGGACGCCTACCCGCGCACCGAGCGGGCCCGCGGCTACCTGGAGGGCGTCGCCTCGGCGGCCCGGCTGCCGCACATCCCGCCCGCCCGCGCGACCTGAACGACGGCGGCCCCCGGCCGCCGAGGGGCGGCGGGGGCCGGTGGCGGAGCGTGTCAGACCAGCGCGCGGGCCCGGTCGACCAGGTCGCGCACCGAGCGGTCGGTGTCGGCGGGCAGCTCGTCCCAGCCGAACCAGCGCAGGTCCAGCGACTCCTCGCTGATCAGCTCGCGCGCCCCGGCCGGGGCGAGGGCCACGTACTGCACGTCCAGGTGGGTGTTCTCCGGCCGGTCCTTCCCGGCGCAGCGCACCCGGTGCCGGTCCAGCTTCACCGGCGCGGTGCGGCCGCCGACGGCGAGCAGCGCCAGGTCCGCGATGCCGGACTCCTCGACCGCCTCGCGCAGCGCGGCCGCGGCCAGCGTCTCGTCGCCGGGCTCGCAGTGGCCGCCCATCTGCAGCCACAGCCCGACCTTCGGGTGCAGGGTGAGCAGCACCCGCCCGCCGTCGGGGTCGACCACCAGCGCGCTGGCGGTGAGGTGGCCGGGCAGGCAGGCCCGCCACATGCCGTCGGGGCGCTCGGCCAGGTGGGCCAGGTAGTCGCGGCGCAGCGCGTCCTGCCCGGCCCCGTCGGGCGCCCAGTCGGTCAGGGCGCGGACGGCGTCCGCGTGCAGCGAGGTCACTTGGCGGTGCCCTCCGGACCCTGCTCGCCGCCCTTGCCGTCCTCGCGGCCCTCGCCGTCCTCGTCCGGGGCGTCCTGGCCCTTGCCCTCCCCGTCCGGAGCGGCCTCCTGGGCGGCCCCCGGAGCGGCTTCCGGTGCGGTCTTCGGGGCGTCGTCCGGAGAGGCGCCCCCGGCGTCCTTGGTCAGGTCGGCCTTCCCCGCACCGGCGGCGCCGCCGCCGGCGGCCTCGCCGAGCAGCTTGTCCAGCGCGTCGAAGTCGAAGCCGCCCTCGGCGACCGCCGCGGTGTCGCGGTGCACGAAGCCGTCCGGGTCGTCCAGGTCGGCGGCGGTGGGCAGCATGTCGGGGTGGCTCCACAGCGCGTCCCGGCCCTCGACGCCGCGGGCGTCGGCGAGCGAGGCCCACAGCCGGGAGGCGTCGCGCAGGCGGCGCGGGCGCAGTTCGAGGCCGACCAGGGTGGCGAAGGTCTGCTCGGCGGGGCCGCCGGAGGCGCGGCGGCGGCGGAGCGTCTCGCGCAGCGCGGCGGCGTGCGGCAGGTGCGGGGCGGCGGCGGTGTGCACCACGGCGTCCACCCAGCCCTCGACCAGGGCGAGCGCGGTCTCCAGCCGGGCGAGCGCGGCCTTCTGCTCGGGGGTGTCCTCGGGCTGGAGCAGGCCGCCGGCCAGCGCGTCCTGCAGGGCCTCGGGGTTGCTCGGGTCGATCTGGCCGACCAGCTCCTCCATCCGCGAGGTGTCGACCTTGATGCCGCGCGCGTACGCCTCGACGGCGCCGAACAGGTGCGCCCGCAGCCACGGCACGTGCGCGAACAGGCGCTGGTGGGCGGCCTCGCGCAGGGCCAGGTAGAGCCGGACCTCCTCGGCGGGCACGTTCAGGCCCTCGCCGAACTCGGCGACGTTCTGCGGCAGCAGCGCGGCCTTCCCGGCGGGGGCGAGCGGCAGGCCGACGTCGGTGGAGCCGAGCACCTCGGCGGCCAGCGCGCCGAGCGCCTGCCCGATCTGGGTGCCGAACATGGCGCCGCCCATCGAGCGCATCATGCCCATCAGCGGCCCGGCCACCGCCTGCATCTCCTCGGGCAGCACGCCGCCCATGGCATTGCCGACCCGCTCGGCGACCGGGTCGACCAGGTCCTTCCAGACCGGCAGGGTGGCCTCGATCCACTCGGCGCGGCTCCAGGCCACCGCCGCGGAGGAGGTGGACGGGAACTCGGTGGCGGAGTCCAGCCACAGGTCGGCGAGCCGGACGGCCTCGGTGACGGCGGTGCGCTCGGCCGCGCCGACCGAGCGGTCCTTGGTCTTCCCCTCGGGCTGCTCGGCGACCACGGTCTGCCGGGCGATGTTCTTGGCCAGCTCCCAGTTCACCGGGCCGCCCTCGAACGAGAGCATCTGCCCGAGCTGCTGGAAGGCCGCGCCGAGGTCGTTGGGGTTGAAGCCGCCCATCATCGCGGCGAACGGGTTGTCCCCGCCCTGGCCGCCGCCGGGGCCGCCCGCGCCGAAGAGCGCCCCGAAGGGGTTGCCGGTGCCGAAGCCGAAGGGCTGCTGCGGGGTCGAGTCGCCCTGCTCGCCGTCCTTCTTGCCCTTGTTCTCGCCGTCCTCGGGCTCCTCGGGGGGAACGCCGAATCCGAAGGGGAGGTCGCTCACGGGGGTCCTCGATCTGATCGGCCGTCACGCGGGTGGTGTGGCGGGAAAGTCTGCCGCCCGGGGGCTCCGAGCGGTTTCAATGGTCTCGCGGCGACCGCGCCGGGTGCACCGCCGGGGCCGAGCCTCGGGCAGGATGGTCAAGTGCGTGACACTCGTACGTCCGCACTTAAGCTAACCGTGGAGGATGGCCGGTGAGTTCCCCGCCTTCGGACGTTCGCTCTGGGCTGACCGAGGGCGAGGGTGTGCCGGCCGACGCCGGTTCGCCGACTCCAGCCTACGGCGGCAGGCCGCTGACCGTGGCCGTCACCGGCGCGGCGGGGGTGCTCGGCGAGCGTGTCGCGCGGCGCCTGGTCGGCTCCCCGCACGTGCGCCGGGTGCTCGCGGTGGACGAGCGGCGCGGCGACGTCCCGGGCGTGCAGTGGCGGGTGCTGGACGTGCGCGACCCGGCGGTGGCCGAGCGGCTGGCCGGGGTCGACGTGGTGGTGCACCTGGCGATGGACCTCGGCATGGAGTCCGATCCGCGCACCCGCAGCGCGTACAACGTGCGCGGCGCGCAGACCGTGGTGACCGCCGCCGCGGCCGCCGGGGTGCACCGGGTGGTGCTGTGCACCTCCGCGATGGTCTACGGCGCGCTGCCCGACAACGAGGTGCCGCTGGCCGAGGACTCCGAGCTGCGGGCCACCGAGGAGGCGTCGCTGGTCGGCGACCTGCTGGAGATCGAGCGCCTGGCCCGGCGGGCCCCGCGCGCCCACCCCGGGCTGCAGGTCACCGTGCTGCGCCCGGCCGTGGTGGTCGGCCCCGGCATCGACACCGTGCTGACCCGGCACTTCGAGGCGCCGCGGCTGCTGGTGGTGGCGGGCTCCCGGCCGTGCTGGCAGTTCTGCCACCTGGACGACCTGGCCGCGGCGCTGGAGTACGCGGCGCTGGGCCTGGTGGAGGGCGAGGTGACGGTCGGCTGCGACGGCTGGCTGGAGCAGGAGGACGTGGAGGAGCTGTCCGGGATCCGCCGGATGGAGCTGCCCGCCTCGCTGGCCCTGGGCACCGCGGCCCGGCTGCACCGGCTGGGCCTGACCCCGGCCCCGGCGGGGGACCTCGCGTACACCATGTACCCGTGGGTGGTCTCCGGCAGCCGGCTGCACGAGGCGGGCTGGCGGCCGCGGCACACCAACGAGGAGGTGCTGGCCGAGCTGCTGTCCCAGGTGTCCGGCAAGCACGCGGTGGCCGGGCGCCGGCTCGGCGGCAAGGAGGCCGCCACCAGCCTGGGCGCGGCCGGGGCGACGGTCGCGCTGATCGGCACCGCCGCGCTGGTGCGCCGGGCCCGCAAGCACCGGCGGATCTGATCACCACCTTTTCGCATCACGGAATTACCTCATCGTGATACGAAAATTCTTGCGGTCGGCCGACCGGCATGCGGAATGATGGTGGGCATGTCCGAGAACCACGACCCGATCCGCCTGCTCGCCGTCCGCGAGACCCCGCTCTCGCTGGACGAGGTCCACGCCGCGGTCGGCGACGACGCGGCCGGCGGCACCACCCTGTTCGTCGGCACGGTGCGCGACCACGACGGCGGCAAGCCGGTCGCCGCGCTGGAGTACAGCGCCCACCCGACCGCCCTGCGCGAGCTGCGCCGGATCGCCGAGAAGGTCTGCACGGACTTCCCGGTCCGGGCGCTGGCCGCGGTGCACCGCACCGGCCGGCTGGAGATCGGCGACACCGCGGTGATCGTCGCGGTCTCCTGCCCGCACCGCGGCGAGGCGTTCGCGGCCGCCCGGCGGCTGATCGACGACCTCAAGCACGAGGTGCCGATCTGGAAGCACCAGATCTTCACCGACGGCGAGGAGGAGTGGGTCGGCGCGGGCTCCTGCTGACGCCCCCGTGTCCGCTCCGGGCGGGGCTCGTTCCCCGTTCGGCGGTACCCCTCGCGGTGGAAGGCCGGGCCCGGGCCCGTAACCCGGATGCCGCCCGCGCCGTTCCCCCTACAGGCGGCTAATCTGCTGATACGCACGAGACGAGCCTGTGGGGAGTTCGAAAATGGCTGTGCTCGCCTGGTTGAGCATTCCCGTGGTGGCCTGTGTACTGGCCACGGTCTGGGCCACCTGGGCGGCCCGCCCGCCCCGCGCGACGACCGATCCGAGCTCGCTCGCCGAGCACGAGCGGTTCCGCGCCGCGATGGAGCGCAGCACCGGCGCCCGGGACTGACGGGGGGCGCCCCGATCAGCCGTGCGGGGCCCGGGGCAGCGGTACACCCGGACCCGCACTTCCCGTACTGTCGTGACATGCCACGCCGATCGGCGACGATGCTCGCCGCCACCCTGCTGCTGATAGGTCTGCTCTGCGCCTCGGTCGTCTTCAAGGTGCCGTTCACCGAGATGAGCCCGGGGCCGACCTACAACACCCTCGGCGAGCAGGGGAAGACCGGTACGCCGGTGATCACCATCACCGGCCACGAGACCTACCCGACCAGCGGCCACCTCAACATGACCACCGTCCAGGTCACCGGGGCGAGCTACCAGCCCAGCCTGGTCTCGGCGATCGTCGGCTGGATCCGCGACGACGTGCTGGTCGTCCCGCACGACAACGTCTACCCGCAGGGCCAGACCGACCAGGAGGCCCAGCAGGAGAACGCCGAGCAGTTCGCCTCCTCCGAGGACAGCGCCAAGACCGCTGCCCTCAAGCAGCTGGACATCCCGGTCGGCACCGAGGTGATCGTCTCCGCGGTGACCGCGGGCGGCCCCTCCGAGGGCAAGCTGCACGCCGGTGACCAGATCGTCGCGGTCGACGGCGTCGCCATCAGCGACCGGACGCAGGTCGCCGAGCAGATCACCAAGCACCAGCCCGGCGAGACCGTGGTCTTCACCGTGGTGCCGCAGGCCAAGTCCAGCGCGACGCCGAACCCGGCGGACGAGGTCCAGGTGCCCGTGGTCACCGCGAAGTCCGAGGACGAGGGCCCCGCGCGGGCGGTGGTCGGCATCACGCCCGGCGTCGATCACGTCTACCCGTTCAAGATCGACATCGGCCTGCAGGAGGTCGGCGGCCCCAGCGCCGGCCTGATGTTCGCGCTCGGCATCGTCGACAAACTCACCCCCACCGACCTCACCGGCGGCAAGTTCGTGGCGGGCACCGGCACCATCGACGACGACGGCGCGGTCGGCCCGATCGGCGGCATCCAGATGAAGCTGATCGCCGCCCGGGACAAGGGCGCCGAGTACTTCTTCACCCCCGCGGACAACTGCTCCGAGGCGGTCAAGGGCACCCCGTCCGGCCTCACCCTGGTCAAGGTCGAGAACCTGGACGGCGCGATGAAGGCGCTGGACAGCATCCGCGCCGGCGACAAGGCGGCGCTGCCCAGCTGCAAGTAGCGCGGGCCCGCACCGCCAGGGGCTCGGGAAGAACGGCGAGAGGCGAAACCAGGGGCTCGGGGAACGGCGAGCCCGGGGCTGCTGACGGTTCACTGCCGTTGCGCGCATCTGCTTCCGGTTTCTTTAAAGACACGCAGCAGCACGAACCTCCGATGGGCTCCGGCCGTCAGCAGCACGGACCCGCCGTTCCCCGGGCCCCTGACGGGGCCCATGCGCAGCACGGACCCGCCGTTCCCCGGGCCCCTGGTGGTGCATGCTCATCTGCCGACAGTTCTCCGGGTCAGGAGAAGGTCGAGAGCAGGGCGTCGGTCAGGTTGGGGACGAGTTCCGGGCCGGTGAGGACCTCGCGGGCGAGGTCCTTCTCGCGCAGGCGGAGGGCGACCTCCTTGGAGCCGTCGCGCAGCACGGCCGCGGTGATCCGGACCTCCTGGCGCTGCGGGTGGGTCGCCACCCACTCGTTGATCTCCTTCTCGGAGGCGTTCTTCGGCCGGGACGCCTCCGCGCCGGGCGGGAGCATCAGCCGCTCGACCACCAGGGCGCAGCCGACCACGCCGTCGGGCCAGGCGATGGTGCCGAGGAAGCGGTCGAGCTCGGTGCCCGCGGGGATCTCCTCCTGCTCGACCGGGGTGAGGCCGGTCGGGTTGTCGTCCAGGCCGAGCTGCGAGGCGAGCCGCGGGTTGGCCTTGCGCATCTGCGCGTTGTCGACCAGGGCGAACAGGCGGGCGGGGAGGTCCCAGCCGAGGGTCGCGGCGTGCTCGTCGATCTCCAGGGCGGCCCGGGTGAGGGGGGTGGCCGCGGGGAGGCCGGAGGCGGCGGCGGTCAGGTCAGGGGAGTCGGACATGGGGTCATCCTCACATGTCCGGGGGGCCCCGCTCCAACTCCGACGCAGCGTCCGGGAACTCAGGTAAAGACTGATGAAGTTGCATGGAAGACCGCTGTCCGCCATGGTGCGGCGGCACGCAACTCCGACGACGACAGCTGAGGTGGCGCCTTGACCTTCCAGATGCCGGACCGCTCCGGTCCGGGTTCCCGAGCGAGAGTCGGCCCGCCGTCGCGCCGGGCGAAGGTGCTGCTGCTGACGGTCGGCGTGCTGGCCGCGCTGTTCCTGCTGTTCGTGATGTTCGCCGGGCTGTGGACCGACTGGCTGTGGTTCGACTCGGTGCACTACGGCTCGGTGTTCACCACGCAACTGAGCGCCAAGGTCGGCCTGTTCGCGGTGTTCGGGCTGCTGATGGCGCTGGTGGTCGGCTTCAACCTGTGGCTGGCGTACCGGCTGCGGCCGCCGCTGGCCGCGATGTCGGTGGAGCAGCAGAGCCTCGACCGCTACCGGATGGGCGTCGCGCCGTTCCGCAAGTGGCTGCTGATCGGCCTGTCGCTGGTGGTCGGCGTGGCGGCCGGCGCCGCCGCGGGCGCCCAGTGGCGGACGTGGATGCTGTGGATCAACGGCACCCCCTTCGGCGTGAAGGACGACCAGTTCCACAAGGACGTCTCGTACTACGCGTTCGACCTGCCCTGGTACCAGTTCGTGCTGGGCTTCGCGTTCAGCGCGGTGCTGGTCTCGCTGCTGGCCGCGACGGCCGTGCACTACCTGTACGGGGGCCTGCGGCTGCAGGGGCCCGGGCGGCGGGCGAGCGCCGGGGCGCAGGGCCACCTGGCCGTGCTGCTGGGCGTGTTCGTGCTGCTGAAGGCGGTGGCGTACTGGCTGGACCGGTACGCGCTGGCGGTGAAGAGCGAGTCGTTCAAGAAGGTCGACGGCTGGACCGGCCTGCGCTACGTGGACGCGAACGCGTTCCTGCCGGCCAAGACGATCCTGTTCTTCGTGGCGGTCATCTGCGCGCTGCTGTTCTTCCTGACCCCGATCCGGCGGACCTGGGCGCCCGCGCTGATCGGCTTCGGCCTGATGGCGCTCTCCGCGCTGCTGGTCGGCGGGCTCTACCCGGCGCTGGTGCAGAAGTTCCAGGTCATGCCGAACGAGCAGGCCAAGGAGACCGCCTACATCCAGAAGAACATCGACGCGACCAGGCAGGCGTACGGCATCGCGGACGCGGTCGAGCAGCAGTACGCGCCGACCGACTCCATCGACGCCGACAAGGTCAAGCAGGACGCGCAGACCATCACCGACATCCGGCTGGTGGACCCGAACGTGGTCTCGCCGACGTTCCAGCAGAACCAGGCGCTGCGCAACTACTACGCCTTCCCCAAGACCCTGGACGTGGACCGCTACGGCGACCAGGACACCGTGCTGGGCGTGCGCGAGCTGGACCTGTCGGGCGTGCAGCAGCGCAACTTCATCAACGACCACTTCAAGTACACCCACGGGTACGGCGTGGTGTCCGCCAAGGGCAACCAGGTCGACGCCAACGGCAACCCGGTCTACACCGAGCAGTCGCTGCCGACCACCGGCGACCTGGGCGAGTACCAGCAGCGGGTGTACTACGGCGAGAAGTCGCCGCTGTACTCGGTCGTCGGCCCCGGCATGGACGAGATCGACTACACCCGGGACGGCCAGCCCGACCAGACCTGGAAGTACGACGGCGGCAGCGGCGTCTCGCTGGACAACCCGCTGACCAGGGCCGCGTACGCGGTGAAGTTCGCCGAGCCGCAGATCTTCTACTCGGGGGCGATCAAGGACGGCGCGAAGATCCTGTACGACCGCACCCCCAAGGAGCGGGTCGAGAAGGTCGCGCCGTGGCTGTCGATCGACGCCGACCCGTACCCGGTGGTGCAGGGCGGCCGGCTGGTGTGGGTGCTGGACGGCTACACCACCTCGGACGGCTACCCGTTCTCCTCGAAGACCACCTTCGGTGACGCCACCAAGGACTCGATGACCGACCAGCGCGGCCGCACCCTGACCGCGACCAACCAGGTCAACTACATCCGCAACTCGGTGAAGGCCACCGTGGACGCGTACACCGGCGAGGTGACGCTCTACCAGTGGGACGAGGCCGACCCGGTGCTGAAGACCTGGATGAAGGCGTTCCCCGGCACGGTGAAGGCGAAGGCGGACATCCCGTCGACCCTGCTGCCGCACCTGCGCTACCCGCAGGACCTGTTCAAGGTCCAGCGCGACCTGCTCGGGCAGTACCACATCACCGACGCCTCCGCGTTCTTCAACGGCACCGACATCTGGGACGTGCCGGTGGACCCGACGGTCGACACCCAGGAGGTCCAGCCGCCGTACTACCTGACGGTGCGGACGCCGGACGCGAAGGAGGCCAGCTTCTCGCTGACCACCTCCTTCGTGCCCTCGGGGCGCAAGAACCTGGCCGCGTTCATGACGGTGGACGCCGACCCGGGCGAGGACTACGGCAAGCTGCGGATCCTGCGGCTGCCGTCCGGCTCGGGCGCGCTCGGCCCGGAGCTGACCCAGGCGAAGTTCAACTCCGACTCCGAGGTCGCCCACCAGCTGACCCTGCTGAGCAACAACAACGAGTCCGGCCTGGTGTACGGCAACCTGCTGACCCTGCCGGTCGGCGGCGGCATCCTCAACGTGGAGCCGGTGTACCTGGTGGCCCGCGGCGCCAAGGTGCCGGCGCTGAAGAAGGTGCTGGCCGTGTACGGCACCGGCAACGTGGCGATCGGGGACAGCCTGAGCGAGGCGCTGACCAAGGTGCTCGGCGGCGCGGCGGACGGCGTCGCCACGCCCACCGCTCCGGCCCAGCCGGAAAACCCGGGCACCCCGACGGGCCCGACGACGCCCACCGCGCCGGGCACCCCGGAGGACCCGGACGTGCAGAAGGCGCTCGCGGACGCCCAGAAGGCGTTCGACGAGGGCCAGGAGGCGCTGAAGAACGGCGACTGGACGGCGTACGGCAAGGCCCAGGAGACGCTGAAGAAGGCGATCGCCGACGCGGTGGCCGCCGAGCAGAAGTCCGGCGGCGGGGCGTCCCCCGCACCGAGCGGATCGCCGAGCGGATCGCCGAGCGGATCGCCCTCGGCCTCGCCCACCGGCTGAGCTGCGGAAACCGGTTTGTTGGTCCACCCCGTGATCGTGATACAGTGGTTTCACCGACGCGGGGTGGAGCAGCTCGGTAGCTCGCTGGGCTCATAACCCAGAGGTCGCAGGTTCAAATCCTGTCCCCGCTACTCAGTGG
>NZ_JBHUWH010000013.1:0-44553 GCF_042670125.1 Kitasatospora sp. NPDC057198
CTTGCAGACTCTGCAAGTGGGCGGCGCCTCTGGGGTGTTGCGTTCCGCGGTCTCGCCCGCGTCAGTCGGGCTCGGCCGCCGGGTGCTGCGTGCTACCGGCTGCCTGGTGTCAGCTGGTGGCGGTGCAGGTCAGGGTCGGGACGGCGTTGCTGCCCGAGTAGCTGCCACCGAAGCCGAAGCTGGTGGAGCCGTTGGCGGCCACCGCACCGTTGTAGCCGGCGTTGTTGACCGTCACGGACTGGCCGGACTGGCTGACGGTGCCGTTCCACAGGTTGGTGACCTGCTGGTTGCCCGCGTAGGTCCAGGTGACCTTCCAGGACTTGATCGCGGTGCTGCCCGCGGTCACGGTGACGTCGGCGTTGAAGCCGGCGCCCCAGTCGCTGCTGACCTTGTAGGTGGCGGTGCAGCCGGCGCCGCCGGTGCCGGTGCCGGCCTGGGTGGTGGCGGTGACGGCGGCGGCGGCGGAGAGGTTGCCGGCCGCGTCCTTGGCCTTCACGGTGTACGAGTACGCGGTGGAGGCGCTCAGGCCCGAGTCGGTGTACGAGGTGCTGGTGGTGGAACCGATCAGGGTGCCGCCGCGGTACACGTTGTAGCCGGTCACGCCGACGTTGTCGGTGGAGGCGCCCCAGGTCAGCGAAGCGCTGCTGGAGGTGGTGGTGGCCGCCAGGTTGGTCGGGGCGGTCGGGGCGGTGGTGTCGGTGGTGCCGCCGGCGGTGGTGGTGGCGCTGAGCGCCGCGGAGGCCGCGGAGAGGTTGCCGGCCGCGTCCTTCGCCTTGACCGTGTACGAGTACGCGGTGGAGGCGGTCAGGCCGGTGTCGGTGTACGAGGTGTTGTTGGTGGACCCGACCAGGGTGCCGCCGCGGTACACGTTGTAACCGGTCACGCCGACGTTGTCGGTGGAGGCGGTCCAGGACAGCGAGACGCTGCTGGAGGTGGTGGTCGCCGCCAGGCCCGTCGGGGCGGTCGGGGCGGTGGTGTCGGTGGTGCTGGAGCCGATCGCCGGGTAGGCGTTCTTCAGCAGCTCCTGGAACTGGGCCGAGAACCAGGCACCCGCGAGCGGGGCGTTGGGCAGGGCACCCGACATGTTGTTGTTGTTGCGCGGGTTGCCGGTGTACGTCGGGTCGCACATCCGGTCGAAGCCCTTGCCCTCGTCGTTGGCGATGGCCTGGCTCGCGCCGTCCGACTCACCCGGAGGCTTCACCCACACGTACGCGGCGATGCCGTCCTCGGGGGCGGCCTTCGGGCGCTCGCCGAGGCCCGCACCGGACTGGTTGCACCAGTTGCCGGTCTGGAAGCGGCGGTCGATGCGGCCGCCGTCGACGTACGCGTCGACCGAGGTCTTCGGGCCCGGACCGGCCGGACGGTTCGCGCCGCCCCAGCCGTTGCGGGAGGTGTCGATCAGCATGCCGATGTTCGAGTTGAACCCGGACGCGACCGCCTTGGCGCGCCACGCCTTGGCGAAGGACGCCTCGTCGACGTACTGGTTCCAGTCCACCCACTTCGACTGGCGCACGGAGGTGCCGTTGACCGAGTCGGTGATGGTGAAGTTGGGCTCGTGCAGCGCGCCGTAGTTGGCGGTGTTGACGATGAAGCCCTGGACGTTGTTGAGGGTCGAGCCGGACGCCTGGGCGGCCTGCTTGATGGTGTCGATGGCCGGCTGCAGGTTGGAGTCCCAGCCGAGCCAGCCGTGGTGGCCGGCGTCCACGTAGTTGTAGACGTTCGGGATCGCGCCGAGCTTGGCCAGCGCGTAGCCCACGCCCTTGACGTAGTTGCCGTTGGCCTTCATGACGTCGCAGTTCGCGGTGGCGGTGGCGGTGCCGCCCGCGTTGGTCGTCAGGTTCGGCAGCGAGTCGATCTCGACCGTGGTGACGATCCGCAGGTTCGCGTAGGCCGGGTCGGCCAGGATCGCGGCGATCGGGTCGATGAACTCGCTCTCGTAGCGCGGCAGGTCGTCGGGGCCGAGCTCGCCGTTCGAGGCCAGGGCGGCGCAGTCGCGGCCCGGCAGGTCGTAGATGACGACCTGGAACACGTACGGCTTGCCCGCGGCCTGCTGCACCGCGGCGTTCAGGTGGTCACGCAGACCCATGCCGCCGTTGACGCCGTTGATGGCCGCGATGCGGTCCATCCAGACGGCGGTGGGCTGGTTGGCAACGGCCGAACCGCCCGGCTCGGCGGCGGCCTTCGCGGACCACTCGGGGTTCACGTAGACCCCGGCGCCGACGAAGGGGTTGTCGACACGGGTCGCCGCGTGGGCGGCGGTGGTCGTCAGAGCAAGGGGGACAACGGTCGCGGCGCTGAGCACCGCAGCCGCTGCGGCCGTCCGGAGACGACGCGTCAGATTAGCCGACACGGTAAGGGAGTCCTTTCGGGTGGGGGACGGACTCGATGAAAACGCTCCTAACTAATGGGAGCGCTCCCATACTTGGCCCGCACTGAGGCGAACTCAGCTCGGGGACACCCTATATCACGCCTTCACCTCCCACTCCCGTAAATATTTTCGACATACCCGGGGGGCGCGCCCCCGCTGACCCGATTGGCCGCCGCCCCCGGGAGCGGGGGGCCCCGACCGCCCCCCGCCACCCCCCGCCCATCCGCGCCCGTCCGCACCCCGGCACGGGCCTTCCCCAGCCCGGCCCGGCCGCCGGCCCCGCACCGCCGGAACCCCAACAGGCCCGCTGAGCACCACCGTTCACCCCCGCGCCGGGGACGCCCCGCCCCGGCCGCGTCCGGCCCGCACCCCGCCGCCCCCGGCCGGGCCCGCCGCCCGCCTTCCGCCCGCCTGCCAGCCGTCCACCACCCGGCTTCCGCCCGCGCCGGACGCGGCGCGCGGCGCGACGCCGAGCGGGCCCGCCGCGCTGCGGTGACGCCCTTGCCCCGCCTGCGCCCGGACCGTCCCCGCGCCGCCTCCGGACCGCCTCCCGGAGCGCTTCCGCCCCGGCCGCACGCCGTCCCCGGCCCCGGCCCGGACGGTCGGACGCACCGCTCCGACCTGCGGTTTCGCCGTCGCCCCGGGTGCTCCCCCGGGCAGCCGCCCGCACCGGTCCGGTCGCCCACCGGCCGCCGCCCGGCCCCGTTCCGCGAATCGCCCCCGCCCGGACCCTCCCGCTGCGAAACTTTCACGACCCACCCCGCCCCGGGGCCGGGATCCCGCCCCGGAGGAACGTCCGCGCGCCGCCTCCGGGACGCGGACGGCCCCCGTGCCAGGCTGTCACCGACCCGCAGGAGGTAACCCTTGCCCGCCCGCCCCACGTTCGACGACGACCAGCGCCGCGCCCGGCTGGCCCGGCGGCACCGGCTCGCCCCCGGAACCGCCGCCGACCGCGCCGAGCAGGTGGTGGACGACCTGGTCGCCGTGCACGCCACCGACCCCGCCACGGTGTTCCTCGCGGTCGCCGCCCGGCTCACCGCCCCGGGCACCGCCGACACCGAACGCGCCCTGTACACCGACGGGACGGTGCTGCGCCGGCACGGCATGCGCAAGACCCTCTTCACCGTCCCCGCCGACCTCGCCCCCGCCCTGTACGCCTCCACCACCGCGAAGGCCGCCGCCGCCGAACGCGCCCGCCTGCTCAAGGACTTCGCCGCCTCCGACCGCGACGCCGCCTGGACCGCCGCCGCGGAAGCCGCTGTACTCGACGCCCTCCGCGCCGCCCTCGCCGACTCCCCGGACGGCCTGACGGGCAGTCAACTCGGCGAAGTAGTACCCCAGTTGCGCGAAACCATCGACTACGGCGTCGGCACCTCCTACCAGGCCGCCCAACCCGTCGGCATGCGACTGCTGCGCCTGCTCGGCATGGAGGGCGCCATGGTCCGCCGCCGCCCGCTGGGCGGCTGGACCAGCAGCCGGCACCGCTGGGTGCCCGGACCGCCCGTCCCCGCCGCCCCCACCACCGCCGAACGGGCCGCCGCACAGGCCGAGCTCGCCTCCCGCTGGCTCGCCTCCTACGGGCCGGCCACCGAGGACGACCTGGTGTGGTGGACCGGCTGGGGCATCCGCGAGGTGCGCGCCGCGCTGGCCGCGTGCGCGGCGGCCGAGGTCGAACTCGCCGACGGCGCCACCGGGTTCGTCCTCCCCGACGACCTCGACCCGCTCCCCGCCCCCGAGCCCTGGGCGGCCCTGCTCCCGGCCCTCGACCCCACCCCGATGGGCTGGAAGCACCGGAACTGGTACCTCGCCCCCGAACACCGCACCGAACTGGTCGACCGCTCCGGCAACCTCGGCCCCACCGTCTGGTGGAACGGCCGCGTCATCGGCGGCTGGGCCCAGCGCCCCGACGGCGAAGTCGTCCTCGACCTCCTCACCGACCCCGGCCCCGAAGCCCGCCGAGCCGTCACCGCCAAGGCCGAAGCCCTCCGCACCACCCTCGCCGGAACCCGCGTCACCCCCCGCTTCCGCACCCCGCTGGAACGCCGCCTCAGCGCCTGACACCAGGGACTCGGCAGACGGACAAGCACCATCAGGGGCTCGGGGAACGGCGAGGCCCAGTCTGCGAGAGGTTCACTGCCGCCCAGCGCATCGGCTTCCGGTTCTGTTCGAAGACACGCAGCAGCACGAACCTTCGATGGGCTCCGACCGTCAGCAGCACGGACTCGCCGTTCCCCGAGCCCCTGGTGGTGCCCTCCCGGCGGGCGCGGTCAGCCCACGGCCTCGCGCATGCGTCCCAGGATGTCCCGCAGGAGGTCCGGTGACGTACCGAAGTCGAGCCTGACGAAGCCCTCGCCGCCGGGCCCGAAGGTCCGGCCGTCGTTCAGCAGGACACGGGCTTCCTCCAGGAAGAACGCGTGCGGGTCGGTGGGGAGGTCGAGGGCGCGGCCACGCCGAATCGGGGCGCCCGTCCCACGAGGGGTATCCGAGGCCCTCCTGCACGCACCGCGCGAGGGCCTCCCGCACGGCGGGGGCCGGCGGGAAGTCCATTTCCTCGGTGGGCCGATGGGGGTGGGTGCGATCAGCGTTCGCGCGACGGGACGCGGTCGGCCGGCGGGTGGGTGACACTCCCTTCACCGGTCGATCAGGGCGGTGCCGTGGTCGCCGTACCGGGCCCCCCGGGCCCCGGTGGCGGGGACGGCGTCGTCGATGTCGCCGAGGTCGGTGGCGCTCAGGCGCAGGTCGAGGGCGGCCAGGTTGTCGCGCAGGTGCGGGCGGCGGGAACTGCCGGGGATGGGGACGACGTCACTGCCGCGGGTGAGGAGCCAGGCGAGGGCGATCCGGGCCGGGGTGGCGCCCTTGGCGGCGGCGACGCGGGTGATGGCGTCGACGACGGCCAGGTTGGACGCGAGGTCGTCGCCGTTGTAGCGGGGGGCGGTGGCGCGGAAGTCACCGGGTTCGTAACGGGTGGTGGCGCGGACGGCCCCGGTGAGCAGGCCGCGGCCGAGCGGGCTGTAGGCGACCAGGGTGGCGCCGATGCTGCGGATCGCGGGCAGGACGTCGTTCTCGACGTGGCGTTCCCACAGCGAGTACTCGGTCTGGACCGCGCTGATCGGGTGGACGGCGTGGGCGCGGGCGAGGGTGGCGGCCGAGACTTCGGACAGGCCGATGCGGCCCACCTTGCCCTGGTCGACCAGGTCGACCAGGGCGCCGACGGACTCCTCGACGGGGACGGCGGGGTCGATGCGGGCGAGGTAGTACAGGTCGATGTGATCGGTGCGCAGTCGGCGCAGTGACGCTTCGCAGGCGCGCCGCAGGTCGTCCGGGGAGCCGGCGGGGACCAGGCCCTCGGCGGTGCGGCGGACTCCGGTCTTGGTGGCCAGCAGGGCGCGGCCGCGGTGCGGGGCGAGGGTCCGGCCCAGGAGTTCCTCGTTCGCCCCGTCGCCGTAGAAGTCGCCGGTGTCGAACATGGTGACGCCCGATTCGAGGGCCTCCAGCACGGTGGCCGCGGCCTCGTCCGGGTCGGTGCGGCCGTAGCTGCCGGTCATGCTCATGCAGCCGAGGCCGAGTCGGGAGACCGCCGGGCCGCCGGGTCCGAGGGTGGTGTGCATCGTCTCCTCCGTCATTTCGTCAGGGCCGCGCGGAGGAACTCGAGGATCTCCGCACGGGCGGCCTCGGCCTGCGGTTCGACGCCGGGCAGGGTGAGGAACGCGTGCCTCGCCCCCGGGTACTCGGAGAGCCGCACGGGTGTCCCTGCCGCGCGCAGCCGCTCGGCGTAGCGACGGCCGTGGTCGGCGAGCGCGTCCCGGGTGGGTGTCACCACGAGCGCCGGGGCGAGCCCGCCCAGGTCGTCCTGGTACAACGGCGAGACCGCGCGGGCGTCGGCTCCCGGCAGGACGGCGAGCCGCTGGATGAGCCGCAGTTGCGGCAGGACCGGGGTCGGGTCGTACGCGTGCTCGGCGATCGAGGGGTGGTCGAGCATCGTCCCGGTCACGTCGACCACGGGGTTGACCAGCACCTGCGCCTCGAGCCCCAGGCCGGCCTCCCTGGCCCGGACGGCCGTCAGCGCGCTGATCAGCGCCCCGCAGCTCTCGCCGAGGACGGCCGCGCGGGCCGGGTCGACGCCCCACCGCGCGGCGTGCCGCACCACGTGCCGGAGCACGTCCCAGCCGTCGTCGGCGGCGTTCGCGAACGGGCTGCCGGGGGCGAGGAGGCGGTGCTCGACCGAGACGACGAGGGCGGGCAGGCGGGCGGCGAGGTGGCTGTTGCTCCAGTCGCACTGCACCGCCGTGCCCACGAAGCCGCCTCCGTGGACGTGGACCACGAGCGGCAGGCCGGTCCGGGTGCCGGCTCCGCCGCCTCCCGCCGGCACCGGCCGGTACACCCGGACCGGGAGTTCGCGGCCGGGCAGTGGCACCCGCCGCCAGCCGATCGCGGCGCCGGGATCCGGCTCCCCGAGCAGCGCCCGAGCCGCGCCGGACGCCCGCCAGCGGTTCTCCGCGTCGCTGTGGGCGCGCAGTTCCTCGGCCGTGACCGTCGAGAAGTCCGGCTCCGGCGGCCGTGTCGCGGCAGTGGTCCCGCCCATGTGTTCCTTCTCCCCTCCCGGCCGGGTGCCGGGTGCGTCGTGGTGCCCGGACAGTGCGTTGCCCTCATTATGCACGCGGTGCGTGCATCAGGAAGTGCATAGGTTAGGCTGAGCCGGACGAGAGGGGCGAGATGACCGGCCGAAAGCGGTGGACGACCGAGGAGATCCTCGACACGGCGGCGGAACTGCTGCGCACGGGCGACGCCGAGTCGTTCAGCGTGCGCAGACTCGCCGCGGCGCTCGGAACCGACTCCTCCAGCCTCTACCGGCACTTCCGCAACAAGACCGAACTGCTGCGCGCGGTCGCCGACCGGATACTGCTGGCCGCCATGGACGGCCACCGCCCCGAGGGCGACTGGAAGCAGCGCGTCACCGCCCTGGCCCTGCGCCTGCGCGAGGCGTTCGGCGAGCAACCGCAACTCGCCACCGTGTGGGGACGCTACGGGTCCAGCAGCACCGGATCCCGACTGGTCATGGAGGAACTGCTGCAGGCCCTGCGCGCATCCGGCCTGCCCGACGAGGAGGTCCCGGCGCAGTACCACCGGATCGTGGTCCTCCTCGCCTCGCTGATCGCCTCCGAGGCCGGCATCAGCACCATCGCCCCCGAGGAGCACGAACAGGCCATGGAGCAGTTCCGCGTCGCGGTGCTCGGCGCCGACCCCGAACGCTTCCCGGCCCTGGCCCACTTCGCCCGCGACATGCGCCCCCTCGCAGCGGACCGCCGCGCCGCGTTCGAAGAGATCCTCGCCGCCCAACTCGCCCGCATCGAAGCCCGGATCCCCTGAGAACCAGGGACTCGGAGAGGACGGCGGGAGGGCACCACCAGGGGCTCGGGGAACGGCGAGGCCCAGTCTGCTGACGGTTCACTGCCGGAGCGCGCATCGGCTTTCGGTTCCGTTTACGGCACGCAGCAGCACGGACCTCTGATGGGCTCCGACCGTCAGCAGCACGGACTCGCCCTTCCCCGAGCCTCTGATGGTGCCCTCCCGCCGTTCGTGGCCGAGCCTCTGATGCCGGTGGTCGGGCCAATCGGGTGAAGCGGGACGGGCGGGCGCTCCGGTGGCGGCTAGGATCACCGAGTCTGACGGTCCGTCAGATTCTCCCGCCGCGTCCCGCCGCCCCGCCACCGGGCTGCGCCCTTCCCCCATGCGGGCGCATCCCCCTCCAGAAACGTTTCGTCTACGCATCACCCCTCTACCCCAAGGACTTCCGCACCATGAGCACGACCACCCTCGCGGCCGCCACCGACGCGGAGCTGCTGCGGGCCGCGGCCGACCGGGCCCGCCGCCACGACACCGCCGCCCTGTTAGGTGCCCTGCTGCCGGGCCTGGACGGCGTCGAGCTGCGTGCGCTGACCGACCGCTGCCGCTTCGCGCACACCGCGCTGCTGGTCTTCCCGCCGGACGCCGACGCGCTGCGCGCGATGCTCGCCGGGGCCGGGCTGGCGGCGGCGGAGGCGGCGCGGCCGAGCACGGTGGTGCGGGAGCGGCTGGCCGTCCGGCACGGCCGGGACGCGGCGGGGCTGGAGGTCGGCATCCTGCGTCCGGAGGTGACCGGCCCGGCCGGGGAGCGGCGGGTGGTGGAGGTGTTCGCGCTGACCGTCCCGCCGGGCTCGGAGCTGGCCGAACTCGCCGCGTGGGAACGGGAGTCGCAGCAGGAGGCGCACCTCGGCTTCGAGGTGGAGCGGCCCGATCCGCTGCTGCTGCGCGGCCTGTGCGCGTTGCTGGACCGGCACGGCGCCCGGCCGGACGGCGGCGGCTACAACCCGCACGAGGACGGGACGGTGCTGTACTTCACGGCGCCCGAGGGTGCGAAGGCGGGCTGTCCGCGGATCGAGCTGTACGCGCCGGGCGAGCACCGGGAGTTGCTGTCCGAGCACCTGGCCCGGTACCGCGCCGGGCAGCCCGCCGAGGTGCTGCTGCGGCAGTTGACCGGGGCGTGGACGACCCAGGCGCTGGGCGCCTTCGCCGAGTTGGGCGTTCCGGAGGCGATGGACGCCCGGGTGCCGCGCAGCGCCGGGCAGTTGGCGGCGGCGGTGGGCGCGGACCCGGAGACGCTGCGGTCGCTGCTGCGCTACCTGGCGGTGCTGGGCACGGTGGTGCCGGACGGCGAGGGCTTCCGGCTGGCCCCGGCCGGGGAGTTGCTGCGGGCGGACGCGGCGGGTTCGCTGCGTCCGCTGTCGCTGCTGTACGCGGGGCCGTTCTACCGCTCGTTCGGCGGCTTGGCGGGGACGGTGCGGACCGGGGAGGCGGCCTTCGACCGGCTGTTCGGCGAGAACCACTTCGACCACTTCGCCCGCGATCCCCACCTGGCCGAGCTGTTCGACCGTTCGATGGCGGCGAGCACCCGGATGTTCGACCCGCTGCCGGGGCACCCGGTGGTCCGGGCGGCGGCCGCCGCGTCCGCCGCGGGTGCGCCGCGCACGGTGGTCGATCTGGCGGGCGGCACCGGCGAGTTGCTGTCCCGGCTGCTGTCCGCGCACCCGGCGCTGCGCGGCGTCCTGCTGGAGCGCCCGCAGGTCGCGGACGCGGCGCGGGAGTTCCTGGACGCGGCGGGCTGCGGCGGCCGGGCGGAGTGCCGGGCGGGCACCTTCGCGGACGTGCCGCCGGGCGGGGACGTGTACCTGCTGTCGCGGGTGCTGCACGACTGGGACGACGCGCGCTGCCGGGAGATCCTGCGCCACCTCGCCGCCGCGATGCCCGCGCACGCGGACCTGCTGGTGGTCGAGCGCCTGCTGCCGGAGGACGGCTCCCCGTCCCTGGCCGCCGCCTGGGACCTGCACATGCGCTGCAACGTGGGCGGCCGCGAGCGCACCGCCGGGCACTACGCGCGGCTGTTCGCGGCCGCCGGGCTGGAGCTGGTGCGGCACGATCCGCTGCCGCTGGACGCCCGGGTGCTGCACGTGCGCAAGTCTCCCCCCGAGCGGGCGGATTGACCCCTCACAGCGCGTCGAGCGCGGCGGGCGGCCGGGCCTCGGCGGCGGTGGACCCGCGCAGCAGGGCGGCCAGGTCGTGCGGGCGGGCGGGTTCGCCGGTCGGGTCGGCGGCGGTGATCCGGTCGAGCCGGAAGCCGCGTCCGGCCCGGCGGGTGCGGCACCAGGCGATCAGGTACCAGTGGCCGCCCGCGGTGAGCAGCCCGGCGGGTTCGACCGGCCGTTCGCTCTCCCGCCCGGCGGCGTCGGTGTAGCGCAGGCGCAGCACGGTGCCGTCGGCGAGGGCGCGTTCGACGGCGGCACGGACGGCGGCACGGGATGCGGCACGGGTCTCGGCACGGACGGCGGCGGGCTCCCGGGCGGCCGGCAGGGTGACGATCCGGCGGGCGAGTTCGCGGGCGGTGGCGGCGGCGGGCGGGGACAGGACGGCGGTGAGCTTCTGCGCGGCGGTGCGGGCCGCGGCGGCGTAGGGCGCGTCGGGGTCGGTGGCGGCGAGGGCGACGGTGAGGGCGGCGGCCTCCTGCTCGGTGAAGCGGACGGGCGGCAGGGTGGCGCGGGGGTCGATGGACCAGCCGCCGCCCCGTCCGGTGGTGCTGCGGACGGGGAGGCCGGCGGCCATCAGCGCCTGGAGGTCGCGCTGGACGGTGCGGACGGCGACCTCGAACCTGGCGGCGAGCCGGGCGACGGTCAGCGGCCGGGGCGCGGCGGCCCGCAACTCCTCGACCAGGGCGTACAGTCGGGCCGTTCGGTTCACCCGGAGGACCTTACCGGCCCGCCCCCGGCCCCGCCCTCTCACCGGCCCGCGGCGCCGAGGAACTCCCGTTCGCGCCGGCGTTCGCGGGCGGTGACGGTGAGCGGGTAGAGGGTGAAGCCGTGCATGGCGCCCGCGACGACGTCGAGGCGGGCGGTGCCCCCGGCGTCCTGCCAGCGCCGGGCGAGCAGCGCGGAGTCGTCCAGCAGCGGGTCCTCGGTGCCGACGACGAGGCGGGCGGGCGGCAGGCCGGTGAGGTCGGCGTACAGCGGGGAGAGCCCGGGGCCGCGGCGCCGCTCGGGGCTGGTGCCGGGGCTGTACATCTCGTAACTGCCTTGCAGGCTGCGGGTGTTGCTGAGCAGGGGGCGGTCTCCGAAGTCGCGCTGGCTGGGGGTCATGGCGAGGTCGTAGGGGCCGAAGGCGAGGTGGGCGGCGCGGTAGGCGCCGGGGAGGTCGTCGCGCAGGCGCAGCAGGGTGAGGACGGCGAGGTGGGCTCCGGCGGATTCGCCGGCGATCAGCAGGCGGCGGGTGCCGAACTCGGCCTCGGCGTGGTCGGCGAGCCAGCGGGCGGCGGCCTCGCAGTCGTCGGGCCCGGCGGGGTGGGGGTGTTCGGGGGCGAGGCGGTAGTCGACGCTGACCACGGCGAGCCGGGTCCGGCGGGCGAGCTCCCAGAGCCGTTCGTCCTGTCCGTCGGCGGAGCCGAACGCCCAGCCGCCGCCGTGCAGGTGCAGCAGGACGCCTTCGGGCGCGCCGGGGTCGAGGACGCGGACCCCGACGCCGGACGGGAGCCGGCGGTCGCGGGCCTGCGGGAGGCGGCGGGGCGGGGTGTCGCCGCCGAGGCGGTTGCGGCGCAGCAGGGCGAGGGTGGCTGCGTCGAGCGGGCCCCGGCGGGCGGGGCGGCTGCCGGCGGCCTGTTCGAAGGCCCGGTTGAAGGCGAGGGTCTCCTCGAGGAGGTCGAGGTCGACCAGGTGGGCGCGCAGCGGGTGCGCGTCGTAAGTGGCGGCACTGGTGGAGGTCATGGCGCAGACGGTGCCAGGGCGTGGCGACAACCCCGTGTCACCCTTTTCCCGTGTCCCGGGTCACACCGTCCGCGGGTCACACCGTCCGCGGGTCGCACCGCCGAGCCCCGCCCCGTCCCCGCCCGAACACCTCCCCCGTCCGGATCCCCGTCCCCGCCCGAACACCTCGCCCGTCCGAATCCCCGCCCCCGCCCGAGCTCCGCACATCCGGGCCCGTGCCCGCCTAGCGTGAGTGGGAACGGCGTCGGAGGGAGCACACGGTGTTCGAGCGGTTCTCGCGGGCGGGGACGGGCAGCGCGAAGTGGGCGCGGGCCGGGGCGGGGCGGATCGCGATGGGGGTGGCGGACATGGACCTGCCGGGGCCCGCGGCGGTGGGGGCGGCGCTGCGGGTGCGGGCCGGGCACCCGGCGTTCGGGTATCCGGTGGCGGAGGACGCGGACCGGGTGCTGGTGGCCGACTGGTACCGGCGGCGGCACGGGGTGGAGGTGGATCCGCGCTGGGTGATGCTGCTGCCGTTCGCCCCGGGCACGGCGGTGCGGCTGCTGCTGGAGGCGGTGCGCCCGCTGCCGGGTCCGGCGGTGTGCGTGACGCCGGAGTGGGGCGGCTTCGCCCGGGTCTGCCGGGCGGCGGGGGCGGAGGTCCGGGAGCTGCCGCTGCTCGCGACCGGCGATCCGGACGACCCGTACCGGCTGCCGCTGGCCGACGTCGCCGCTTCCCGTCCGGGCCTGGTCATGCTGAGCAGCCCGCACAACCCGAGCGGGCGGATCTGGCCGGCCGCCGACGTGCGGGCGCTGGCCGCGGCGGCGGCGCCGGGGCTGCTGCTCTCGGACGAGGTGCACGGCGACCTGCGGCACCCGGACGCGCCGGTGCCGCAGCCGGTCGCGGTGGCGGTGACCGGCGGGGCGGCGAACGTGGTGACGCTGGGTTCGGTCGGCAAGACCTTCAACCTCTCCGGTCTGCCGAGCTGCTTCGCCCTGGTGCCGGACGCGGGGCTGCGCGAGCGGCTGACGGCGGTGATGGCGGGGTTCGGGCTGTGGGAGGGGGGCCTGCTGGGTGCGGTCGCGCAGCGGGCGGCGCTGGCGGAGGGCGGCCCGTGGCTGGACGGCCTGCTCGCGCACCTGGTGCGGGCCCGGGAGCTGGCGATGGCCGCGCTGGGCCCGGCCGCGTCGGGCGGTGCGGTGCTGGCCCGTCCGCAGGCTTCGTACCTGCTGTGGCTGGACGGCGCGGGGCTCGGCACCCGGGCGGAGCTGCTCACCCGCTGTGATGTCGAGCTGGCGGACGGGTCCGATTTCGGAGCGGCCGGTTCCGGGTGCCTGCGACTGAATTTCGCCCTGCCGCTGGACCGTCTGCGCACCGCTCTCACCCGCCTGACCTGCGAAATGTCGATCCGAGCGGCACCGAGGTTTGCCCCGGAGCAGACTGAGCAGGAACAACCGGGCTCAAGTCGCGAACCGAGGGATGGTGAAACCCGGTGACATCTGTACGTCCGCAACAGGCGGCCCCGGCAGCCGATCCGATACACAGCGTGACACTTCGGGCGGAGTTGACCGAGGCGACGGCCGAACGGCACCTGGGCGCCATCTGCTTCAAGATCGGTCCGCCCGCCCTGGTCGGGGTGGAGGCGGAGTGGTTCGTCCACGACGCCCGGTGTCCCGGCGTCCCGGTGGCTCCCGACCGGGTGGCGGCCGCGCTGGCGGCGCTCCCCGACTCGGCCGACGGCCCGGTGCTCCCGGCGGGCTCGCGGCTGACGCGCGAACCGGGCGGGCAGGTCGAACTCAGCTCCCCGCCCGCCGCCGACCCGGCCGACTGCGCGGCCGGACTGAGCGCCGACCAGGCGGTGCTGCGGGCGGCGCTGGCCGCCGAGGGCCTGCGGCTGACCGGCAGCGGCACCGATCCGATGGACCGCGAGCGGCGGATGCAGGCGACGCACCCGCGCTACCGGGCGATGGGGCGCTACTTCGACCGCGGCGGCCCGTGGGGCCGGATCATGATGACCGGCACCGCCTCCGTGCAGGTCTGCGTGGACGCCGGCACCGAGGCCGAGCACGCCGCGCGCTGGCGCCTCGCCCACGACCTGGGGCCGGTGCTGGTCGGCGCGTTCGCCAACTCGCCGCTGCTGGAGGGCCGTCCGACCGGCTGGAAGTCGACCCGGCAGCTGGTCTGGTCCCGGATGGACCCCTCCCGCACGCTGGCCCCGCCGCCGTCCGCGGACCCGCGCACCGCCTGGACGCGGTACGTGCTGGACGCCGCGCTGCTGTGCGTGCGCCGCCCGGACGGGCTGCCCTGGGACGCCCCGGCCGGGCTGACCTTCCGCGAGTGGCTGCGCGGCGCGGGCGAGCGGCCCGCCGCGCTGGCCGACCTGGACTACCACCGCACCACGCTGTTCCCGCCGGTGCGCCCGCGCGGCCACCTGGAGCTGCGGATGATCGACGCCCAGCCCGGCGAGGGCTGGCGGGTGCCGCTGGCCCTGGTCGGCGCGCTGATGGACGACCCGCGGGCCGCCGACGAGGCCCGCGCCGCCCTGGAGCGGCTCGGCCACGCGGGCAGCCGCGCTCCGCGCTCGGGCCTGTGGCGGCGCGCCGCCGCGCTCGGCATGGCCGACCCGGACCTGCGCCGCGCCGCGCTGCTGTGCTTCGCCGCCGCCGAACGGGCGCTGTCCCGGCAGGGCAGCGAACTGCGCACCGCGCTGGTCGGGTTCGCCGAACGCTACCCGGCCCGCGGCCGCTGCCCGGCCGACGACCAACTGGCCGCCCTGCGCGGCGGCACCGCCGCCGCCCTGCTGGAGGACGCCCCGTGCTGACCGCCGAACTCCCCTTCCCCCGGCCGGAGGAGGCCGCGTGCTGAACGCCGACCGCACCGACCCCGCCCTGCTGCGCGAGCTGATCGCCGGCGAACTGCTGGCCGCCCGGGAGCGCACCGCGCAGCTCACCGGGGCCGTGGACGACGCCGAACTCGTCGCCCAGCACTCCCCGTTGATGTCGCCGCTGGTGTGGGACCTGGCGCACATCGGCAACCAGGAGGAGCTGTGGCTGCTGCGCAACGTCGGCGGCCGCGACCCGATGCACCCGGAGATCGACCCGCTGTACGACGCGTTCGAGCACCCGCGGGCCGAGCGCCCCCGGCTGCCGCTGCTGCCGCCCGCCGAGGCCCGCGCCTACGCGCACGAGGTGCGCGGCCGGGTGCTGGACCTGCTGGCCGCCTCCCCGCTGGAGGGCGCGCCGCTGCTGGACGCCGGGTTCGCGTTCGGGATGATCGCCCAGCACGAGCAGCAGCACGACGAGACCATGCTGATCACCCACCAGCTGCGCAGCGGCCCGGCCGTGCTGGACGCCCCGCCGCCGCCCGCCGCCACCGGGGCCCCGCTCGCCCCCGAAGTGCTGGTCCCCGCCGGGCCGTTCACCATGGGCACCGACACCGAGCCGTGGGCGCTGGACAACGAGCGCCCCGCCCACCGGGTCGACCTGCCCGCCTTCTGGCTGGACACCGCGCCGGTCTCCAACGGCGCCTACCGGCGCTTCGTCGCCGACGGCGGCTACGACGAGCCGCGCTGGTGGACGCCCGAGGGCTGGGCGCACCGGATGTCGGCCGGCCTGGAGGCGCCGCTGTTCTGGCAGCACGACGGCGGCCAGTGGCTGCGCCGCCGCTTCGGCCACCTGGAGCCGGTGCCGGACGAGGAGCCGGTGCTGCACGTGAGCTGGTACGAGGCCGACGCGTACGCCCGGTGGGCGGGGCGGCGGCTGCCGACCGAGGCCGAGTGGGAGAAGGCCGCCCGGCACGACCCGGTCTCCGGCCGCTCCCGGCGCTTCCCCTGGGGCGACGCCGCCCCCGGCCCGGAGCACGCCAACCTGGGCCAGCGGCACCTGCGCCCGGCTCCCGTCGGCGCCTACCCGGAGGGCGAATCCCCGTACGGCGTACGGCAGTTGATCGGTGACGTGTGGGAGTGGACGTCCAGCGACTTCACCGGCTACCCGGGCTTCGCGGCCTGGCCGTACCGGGAGTACTCGGAGGTGTTCTTCGGCCCCGAGTACAAGGTGCTGCGCGGCGGCTCGTTCGCGGTCGCGCCGGTCGCCTGCCGGGGCACCTTCCGCAACTGGGACTACCCGGTGCGGCGGCAGATCTTCTCCGGCTTCCGCACCGCGCGCGACGCCGAGCCCCGGACGGAGGGCTGAGCCCGGTGTGCCGCCACTTCGCCTACCTGGGGCGGCCGGTGCCGATCCGCGCCGTCCTGCTCGACCCGCCGTACGGGCTGCTGCGGCAGTCCTGGGCGCCCCGGCTGCAGCGCTACGGCACCGTCAACGCGGACGGCTACGGCGTCGGCTGGTACGCGGCCGGGGACGAACGCCCGGCCCGCTACCGGCGGGAGGGGCCGATCTGGGCCGACTGCGACCTGGTCGACCTGGCCCGGGTGGTCGACTCGCACGCGGTGCTCGGCGCCGTCCGCTCCGCCACCCAGGGCTGCGCGGCCGGGGCGCAGGCCGCCGCCCCGTTCGCCGCCGGGCGCTGGCTGTTCAGCCACAACGGCGCGCTGCCCGGCTGGCCGGACGCCTTCGCCCCGCTGGCCGAACTGCTGCCCGCCACCGAGCTGTTGGAGCTGGAGGCGCGCACCGACTCGGCGCTGCTGTGGGCCCTGGTGCTGAACCGGCTGCGCGCGGGCGGCAAGCTCGGCGAGGCGCTCGCCGAAGTCTGCCTGCTCGCCGCGGAGATCACCGACGCCCGGATCAACCTGCTGGCCACCGACGGCAGTTCGATCGCCGCCACCGCCTGGGGCGACACCCTCTTCCAGCACCGGGACGCGGACGGCTCGCTGCTGATCGCCTCCGAGCCCTTCGACGACGGGCCCGGCTGGTCCGAAGTCCCGGACCGCACCCTGCTGGTGGCCGACGCGGCCGGCAGCGCGCTCACCCCGCTGGCCCCCGTCGGCCCGCGCACCCGAGAGGACGCACCGCGATGACCGGATACCAGCTCACCCGCCTGCTGCCCCCCGACCACCTGCACCACGCGCTGCGCGCCGACGTCCTCGAAGGGCTCGGCGGCGAACCCAAACGCCTGCCGCCCAAGTGGTTCTACGACGCCCGCGGCTCCGAACTGTTCGAGGAGATCACCCGGCTGCCCGAGTACTACCCCACCCGGGCCGAACGCGAGATCCTCACCGCGCGCGCCGCCGAGATCGCCGCCGCCACCCGGGCCCGCACCCTGGTCGAACTCGGCTCCGGCTCCTCGGAGAAGACCCGCCTGCTGCTGGACGCGCTGCGCGCCGCCGGCACCCTGGAGCGCTACGTCCCGGTGGACGTCAGCGAGAGCGCGCTCGAATCCGCCGCGAAGGCCCTGATCGAGGAGTACCCGGGCCTCGAAGTCTCCGCCGTGCTCTCCGACTTCACCAAGAGCCTCGGCCTGCCCGACGGCGGCGGCCCCCGCCTGGTGGTCTTCCTCGGCGGCACCCTCGGCAACCTGCTGCCCGCCGAACGCGCCGCCTTCCTGACCGGCCTGCGCGCCCAACTCCTGCCCGGGGACTGGCTGCTGCTCGGAACCGACCTGGTCAAGGACCCCTCGGTGCTGGTCGCCGCCTACGACGACGCCGCGGGCGTCACCGCGGCCTTCAACCGCAACCTGCTGTCGGTGCTGAACCGGGAGCTGAACGCGGACTTCGACCCGGAGCAGTTCGAGCACGTCGCGCTCTGGGACGCCGAGAACGAGTGGATCGAGATGCGGCTGCGCTCCCTGCGCGCCCAGACCGCCAAGATCGCCGAACTCGGCCTGCCCGTACACTTCGAGGCCGGCGAGGAGCTGTACACCGAGGTCTCCGCGAAGTTCCGCCGCGAACGCGTCGAACGCGAACTCTTCGCCGCCGACCTGCGCCTGGCCGCCTGGTGGACGGACGACGAGGGCCGCTTCGGGCTCTCGCTCTCCCG
Source organism: Kitasatospora sp. NPDC057198 (assembly GCF_042670125.1). Lineage (NCBI taxonomy): Bacteria > Bacillati > Actinomycetota > Actinomycetes > Kitasatosporales > Streptomycetaceae > Kitasatospora > Kitasatospora sp. NPDC057198. Next base: position 17,562 of record NZ_JBHUWH010000013.1, read on the forward strand.
CCCCTTCGAGGACGGCTCCGACTGACCTTCCGCGAGGTCGTCCGGGCGCCGTGCTCAGGCGGGCCCGGCCGGGGCGGACGCGGCCGGGGCGGACGCGGCCGGGCCCGGGGCCGGGGCGGCCGGGGCGGGGTGGGCGAACTCGCCGAGCACGGCGCCGAGCAGGTGGGGGAAGCGGGCGTCGAGCTCGTCCCGGCGCAGGGTCACCAGCCGGGTCTTTCCGTGGACGCGGGTGGCCGTGACGCCCGCCTCGCGCAGGATCCGCCAGTGGTTGGACAGCGTCGAGCGCGGGACCGCCATCCCCTCGGGGCTACAGGTGGTCTCGCCGTCCGCCGCCAGGCGCCGCAGCAGCTCCAGGCGCACCGGGTCGCCGAGGGCGTGCAGCACGGCCGCCAGGTCGAAGTCCTCGGCCTGGGGCTGGAGCAGGGCGCGCATCCGTTTCCTCCTCCTCGGGGTGGGTGTCTAGTATGGCCACCGGTTCAACAGTTCGGGAAAGTCGAATTGATCTTTGAGGGGTGGACATGAAGGTGCTGGCCACGCTGGCCCGGGTGTACGTGGACGACCTGGACCGCGCGCTGCCCGCCTTGCGGAAGCTGACCGGCCGGGAGGACGGGAAGCGCTTCCCCTACGGCGACGTCGAGATCGCGAGCATCGGTGGCTTCCTGCTGGTCGCGGGCACCGAGGAGGCCCTCGCCCCGTTCCGGGACGTCCAGAGCACCGTGCTCGTCGACGACCTGGACGGGCTGCACGCCCTGCTGGCCGCGCACGGCGGCGAGCTCCTCTCCGGCCCGAACCTGGTGCCGACCGGCCGCAACGCCGTCGTGCGGCACCCCGGCGGAGTCGTCCTCGAGTACGTCGAGCACAGCGCGTAGGCCCGGCCGCCCGCCCGGCGGCCCGGGTTATTCGGTGGTCCGGGGCCGCCGCCGTCCGGAGAATGCCCGGGTGCAGACGAACGAGCAGCGGACGGCGACCGTCGTGGTCGAGTGGCAGGGCGAACGCGTGGGGGCGGTGGGCCCGTTCGTGACGGAGTCGCCGTACTGGGCGCAGGTGGGCGAGGTGGCGGAGGCCGCCTCGCGGGCGGCGGGGGTGCCGCTCGCGGTGCTGCGCCTGCTGTCGGTGGCGGGCGGCGAGGGCGGCCGGGGCGGCGAGACGGTGTACCTGGCGGTGGCGGCCGAGCGTCCGACCGGCACGCTGGCCCCGGCGGGCACCGAGGACGCCGGGCACCCGCTGCGGCTGCGCTGGGCCTCGGCGGACGGCCTGGCCACCGAATGGGCCTGGGCGGACGGCGAGTTGACGAACCTCGGCCGCCCGAGAACCGGGCCGGTGGAGCAGGTCCGCAGCTGGAACCTGTCGGCGCTGTCGCGGTTCCCGACGGCGGACGGCCCGGTCTGGCTGAAGAGCACGCCGCCGTTCGCGGTGCCGGAGGCGGCGGTGATCGCCCGGGTCGAGGCGGCCCTGCCGGGGCTGACGCCGAGGGTGCTGGCGGCGGACGGGCGGCGGGTGCTGCTGGCGGACGTGCCGGGCGTGGACTGCTGGGGCGCGCCGGAGGACGGCATGCTGGCGGCCGTCGACCGATGGGCGGCCGTGCAGGCGGCGGTCGCGGCGGACGGGCCGGGCGAGCTGGCGGACTGCTCGCCGACCGCGCTGGCCGAGCGCTTCCCGGCGCTGCTGGAGCGGCTGCGCCCGGAGCTGTCGGAGGCGGAGTACGCGCAGGCCCGGGAGCTGGCCGGGCAGTTGCCCGCGATCGCCCGCGAACTCGATTCCTGCGGGCTGCCGTTGACGCTGGTGCACGGCGACTTCCACCCGGGCAACTGGCGCTTCGACGGCGAGCGGACCACCGTCCTGGACTTCTCGGACGCGGCCTGGGGCCACCCGGCCCTGGACGGCCTGCGGCCGCAGCCGTTCCTCTCTCCCGAGCGCTGGGCGGACGTCCGCTCGCGCTGGGTCGACGCCTGGCGCGAGCTGATGCCGGACTGCGCCCCGGAACGGTCCCTGGAGCTGGCCGCACCGCTGGTGCACGTCCACTTCGCGCTGCGCTACCAGGAGTTCCTGGACGGCATCGAACCGAGCGAGCACCCGTACCACGCGGGCGACCCGGTCGGCGAGGTGCGGCAGGCGCTGCGCGCACTGGGGAAGGCGCTGTTCCCGACGGCCGGGACGCAGCCGCTGGGCGAGGGGCGCGAGCTGTACCACGCACTGATGTCGAGGACCGGGAGTTCGACGCAGCTGCTGCTGGACGCCTGGGCGGCGGAAGCCCTGCCCGGGTACCCGGAGCGGCTGGCGGCGGCGGCCTCGTACGACGCCTTCACCGCACAGTCGGCGGAGGAGCAGGACCGGCTGGAGTGCGAGCTCTACGCGCTGAGCCGGACCGCGGACGTGCTCGCCCTGGAGTTCCAGCCGCCGTTCGGCGACGGGCCGGTCCGGGACGGGGTGCGGGTGGGCGTCGGCCGGGAGGAGTTCACGGCGTTCTTCGCCCGGCTCGGCATGACGGAGGTCGGTGCGGCGGGCGGCTTCGACCCGTTCCTGCACGAGGTCGCCGAACTGGTGCCCGCCGAGGACCCGGACGCGCCGATCGAGCTGCTGGACGTGCTCTGGCCGGGGTTCGTGTTCGGCGAACTGCTGTTCACCCGCGCCGGTGTGCGGGTCCGGGCAGGCGCCCGGGTGGCCGAGCCGGGCTGGGCGGACGCCTCGCCGATGTACTGGGCGTTCCGGCGGCGCGGGCGGCGGCCGGTCGACCTGTCGCACGGCTGGGGTTCCAACTCGCAGTGGAGCACCAGCCACCGGATGGACTTCCGGACCGCGGACGGCGACCGGCTGAACGTGGTGCGCACCCCCGAGCGGCTGTCGGACCACCGTCGGCGAGAAGGGCTGTCCCGGGCGGAGGCCGAGGAGTTGCTGCGCCACCGCTGCCTGCTGCGCCGCCCGGTCGGGCTGCCGGAGCCGGCCGTGGACTCGCAGGAGGCGGCGGATTTCTGGCCGTTCCACTGGACGCTGCCGGAGCCCGCGGAGTGCGCGCCGGGCTGCTACGAGCACGAGGAGGCGTGAGCACGGCTCAGGCCGGCAGGCGGCGGTAGCGCAGTTCGAGGCCGTCGAGGAGGGCGTCGAGGCCGGTCTCGAAGGCGCCCTCGTCGATGGTGCGGCGGTGTTCGGCGAGGCGGTGGGCGTCGCCGAGGTGGGGGTAGTCGGCGGTGTCGTAGAGGGCGGCGTCGTCGGGGAAGCCGGCGGCGAAGGAGCCGAGGGCGGAGCCGGTGACGAAGTAGCGCATCAGGGCGCCGATCCGGGTGGCCTGGCCGCGCGGCCAGCCGGCTTCGACCAGGCAGCCGAAGACGGCGTCGGCGAGGCGCAGCGCGTGGGGGCGGCGGCCGGGGCCCTGGGCGAGGACGGGGACGAGGTGGGGGTGGGCGGCGAGGGCGGCGCGGTAGGAGCGGGCCCAGGCGTGCAGGGCGGTGCGCCAGTCGTCCGGCGCGTCGAAGACGGTGAGGTCGACCTCGCCCATCACACTGTCGACGACGGCGTCGAGCAGTTCGTCCTTGGTGGCGAAGTGGTTGTAGAGCGAGGGGCCGCTGACCGAGAGTTCGGCGGCCAGGCGGCGGGTGGAGAGCGCGGCCAGGCCCTCGGCGTCGACCAGGGCGAGGGCGGCGGCGATGATGCGCTCCCGGCTGAGCAGGGGGGTGCGGGGTCGGGCGATCTCCGCCTCCTGGGGCGCGGGCTGCTGGGTCCGGGTCATTGTCGCAGGCGGTCGGGGGCGGCCCGGCGGGTGCTCTTCCGTGTCGGGCCGGGGCGGGCTACAGTCACCGTAAAACTTGCAGTGCTAGTTTATCGGCGCCGCAAGATCACCGCCTGTGTGCCGAGCGTTCGGGGTGTCGCCGCGTGGACCTGGAACTGACCGAGGAGCAGGCCGCCGTACGGGAGTTGGCGGCCACCTTCACCGACCGGGAGATCGTGCCGTTCGCCGCCGACTGGGACCGGGCGGAGTCGATCGACCTGGGGATCGTCCGGAAGCTGGGCGAGCTGGGCTTCCTCGGCCTGACCCTGCCGGTCGAGTACGGCGGCAGCGGCGGCGACCACCTGGCGTACTGCCTGGTGCTGGAGGAGCTGGGGCGCGGCGACTCCTCGGTGCGCGGCGTGGTGTCGGTCTCGCTGGGGCTGGTCGCCAAGTCGGTGAACGCGTTCGGCACCGGGGAGCAGAAGCGCGAGTGGCTGCCCCGGCTGTGCTCGGGCGAGGCGCTGGGCTGCTTCGCGCTGACCGAGCCCGGCACCGGCTCGGACGCCGCCAACCTGACCACCCGGGCCGAACGGGACGGCGGCGGCGACAGCGGCGACGACGGCGGCGGCGGCGGCGGCGACTGGCTGATCTCCGGCGCAAAGATGTTCATCACCAACGGGACGTGGGCGGACGTCGCCCTGGTCTTCGCCCGCACCGGCGGGGCAGGCCACCGGGGCGTCACCGCCTTCCTGGTGCCCACCGACGCGCCCGGCTTCGAACGGCGGCTGGTGCACGGCAAGTTGGGCCTGCGCGGGCAGGCGACCGCCGAGCTGTCCTTCGACCGGGTGCGCGTCCCGGACAGCGCGCGCCTGGGCGGGGTCGGCGAGGGCTTCAAGGTGGCGATGGCGGCGCTGGCCAAGGGCCGGATGTCGGTCGCGGCGGGCTGCGTGGGCATCGCACGGGCGTCGCTGGAGGCGGCGGTGCGCTACGCCGGGGAGCGCGAGCAGTTCGGAAAGCCCATCGCCGCCCACCAGTTGGTGCAGGAACTGCTCGCCGACACCGCCGTCGACGTGGACGCGGCCCGGCTGCTGACCTGGCGGGTCGCCGACCTGATCGACCGCGGGCTGCCGTTCGCCACCGAGTCCTCCGTCGCCAAGCTGTACGCCTCCGAGGCGGCAGTGCGCTGCGCCAACAACGCGCTGCAGGTGTTCGGCGGCTACGGCTTCATCGACGAGTACCCGGTCGGCAAGTACCTGCGCGACGCCCGGGTGATGACCCTGTACGAGGGCACCAGCCAGATCCACAAGCTGCTCATCGGACGCTCGCTGACCGGCGTCAACGCGTTCTGACCCCGTTTCCCCGCCCCCATCGACCCCCACCCACCGACAAGGAGCCCGACGAAGTGCTTCCGGTCTTCATCGCCGCCGCCCGCCGCACCCCGATCGGACGGCTGCGCGGCGCGCTGTCCGCCGTCCGGCCCGACGACCTGTCGGCGGCCGTGCTGCGCGGGCTGCTCGCCGACGTGCCCGCCCTCGACCCGGCGCGGATCGACGAGGTGTACTGGGGCGCCGCCAACCAGGCGGGCGAGGACAACCGCAACCTGGCCCGGATGGCCGTCCTGCTGGCCGGGCTGCCGGACAGCGTGCCGGGCGCGACCGTCAACCGGCTGTGCGCGTCCGGGATGGAGGCCGTCACCACGGCCGCCCGGACGATCGGCTCCGGCGAGGCGGACGTGGTGGTGGCGGGCGGCTGCGAGTCGATGAGCCGCGCCCCGTTCGTGCTGCCCCGCCCGGACGAGGCGCTGCCGCACCGGATGGAGACCTTCGACACCCGGCTCGGCTGGCGCCTGACCAACCCGCGGATGCGCGAACTGCACGGCGTGCTGTCGATGGGCGAGACCGCCGAGGAGGTCGCCGCCCGCTACCGCATCGGCCGCGAGGCGCAGGACGCGTTCGCGCTGCGCAGCCACCGACTGGCCGCCGCCGCACGGGAGTCGGGGCACTTCGACGCCGAACTGCTGCCCGTCACCCGCCCGGACGGCGCGCTGGTGGAGCGCGACGAGTCGATCCGGCCGGACACCACCGCCGAGAAGCTGGCCGCCCTGAAGCCGGTGTTCCGCCCCGGCGGGACGGTGACGGCGGGCAACGCCTCGCCGATGAACGACGGTGCGGCCGCGCTGCTGCTGGTGAGCGAACGAGCCCTCGCCGAGCTGGAGTTGGAGCCGCTGGGCCGGTACGTGGCGGGCGCCTCGGCGGGCGTGCACCCCGACGTGATGGGCATCGGGCCGGTGCCGGCCACCCGGCGGGTGCTGGAGCGCTCCGGCTGGAAGACCGGCGACCTGGGCACCGCCGAGTTCAACGAGGCTTTCGCCGCCCAGGCCCTGGCCTCCGTCGGCGAGTTGGGCATCGACCCGGAGCTGGTCAACCCCTCCGGCGGGGCGATCGCGCTGGGCCACCCGCTGGGCTGCTCGGGCGCCCGGATCCTCACCACCCTGCTGCACCGGATGCGCCGCACCGGCACCCGGCGCGGCCTGGCCACCATGTGCGTGGGCGTCGGCCAGGGCTCGGCCGTCCTGGTCGAGCGCGACTGAACTCCCCTTCTTCCCAAGCAACATGACGGATCATCAGGAACGGAGTACCACGGTGGGCAGGTTCGACGGCAAGGTGGCGGTGGTGACCGGCGCCGCGCAGGGCATCGGTGCGGCGACGGCGCGGCTGCTGGCCGCGGAGGGCGCGGCGGTCGCCGTGGTCGACCTCACGGCGGAGCGGGCGAAGGGCACCGTCGAGGAGATCCTGGCGGCGGGCGGCACCGCCCGGGCCTACGGGTGCGACGTCGCCGACTACGACGCGGTGGAGGCCGTGTTCGCCGCCGTGGTCGAGGAGTTGGGCGGGGTGCACGTCCTGGTCAACAACGCCGGGATCACCCGCGACAACCTGTTCTTCAAGATGCCCAAGCAGGACTGGGACACCGTCCTGGCGGTCAACCTGACCAGCGCCTACAACTGCGCGCACGTCGCGCAGAAGTACTTCGTGGCGCAGAAGTACGGCAAGATCGTCTCGCTCAGCTCGCGCTCCGCGCTGGGCAACCGCGGCCAGGCCAACTACGCGGCGGCCAAGGCCGGGATCCAGGGCCTCACCGCGACCCTCGCCATCGAACTGGGCCCCTTCAACGTCAACGTCAACGCCGTCGCCCCCGGCTACATCGCCACCTCGATGACCGCCGCGACCGCCGAGCGCGTCGGCGCCACCCCCGAGGAGCACCAGGCCGAGGTCGCCGGCCGCACCCCGCTGCGGCGGGTCGGCCGCCCGGAGGAGGTCGCCGCCGTGGTGGCGTTCCTGGCCAGCGAGGACGCCTCGTACGTCAGCGGCCAGACCCTGTACGTCAACGGCGGCGCCCGCTAGGCCGGGGCGGAACGCCGACACGTGTCGGAGCGGCCGTGCCCGCGGTTGTCAGCACCGGGCCGTAGGCTCGCGGCGACCCGCTCAAAGACCGCGAGCACTTGCCGAAGGTGGACCGCATGGCCAAAGTCCGCGTGCACAACTTCAACATCTCCCTGGACGGCTACAGCGCCGGCGAGACGATCACTCTCGACAAGCCCATCGGGGACGCCGGAAGGCTGTTCGGGTACTTCGACGGGCGGTTCATCCACGGGGTGGACGCCGTGGACGCGCCGATCACCCTCGACCGCGCGCTCACGAGCACCTGGGGCCAGGGGGTCGGGGCCGAGATCATGGGCCGGGGCAAGTTCGGTCCGCAGACCGGCGAGTGGACCGACGACGACTGGCGGGGCTGGTGGGGCGACGAGCCCCCCTTCCGCACGCCCGTGGTGGTGCTCACCCACCACCGCCGCGACCCGGTCTCCTTCGCCAACGGCACGAGCTTCCACTTCCTCGACGCCACGCCGGAGGAGGCACTCGCACACGCCCGGGAGCTCGCCGGCGGCCGGGACGTCCGCATCGGCGGCGGCCCCTCCACCGTCCGGCAGTTCCTGGCGGCCGACCTCGTCGACTTCATGCACCTGGTCACCGTGCCCGTCGTCCTGGGCACCGGGGTGTCGATGTGGGACGGGCTCGCCGAGGTCCAGGACCGCTTCACCGTCGAGTCGGCGACCTCGGCGAGCGGCCTCGTCCACCAGTTCTGGAACCGGACCGGCGCGCGCTAGAACGCGCAGCCGGCCGTGGTCGGACGGCGGCTCCGGTGGGGGCGGGGGGGTGTCAGCGCCGGCGGCCGGGAAGCGTGTCCAGGGCCCGGGAGCGCTGGGCGACGAGCGCGTCGTAGGTGCCGTCGCGCTCGGCCCAGCGGTGCCCGAGGACGCCCCGCACCAGGATCTCGTGCGGGGTGGGGTCCTGGGCGAGCAGGTCCATGACCTCGGTGGCGAAGGCGTCGAGCGGCAGTGCGTGCGGGTTCACCCGTTCCTGGCCCGCCGTGGCGACGGCCGGGGGGACGAGTTCGACGACCCCGACGCCGGTGCCGGCGAGCTGTGCCCGCAGCGCCTCGGAGTACGCGTGCACGGCGGCCTTCGACGCGGCGTAGCCGGGCATCGGCGGGAACGGCAGGAAGGCGATGCCGGAGGTGACGGTGACGAAAGTGCCGGCGCCGCGCCCGATCAGGTGCGGGGTGAAGGCGTCGACGACCCGGACGGTGCCGAGCAGGTTGGTGTCGATCGCCGTCGCCGTCGCCGCGAAGTGCGCGGGGTCGCGCAGGTCCTCCGTGAGCATGACGCCCGCCGCGGTCACCACGGTGTCCAGCCCGGGGTGGCGGGCGAGCACGGCGTCCCGGGCGGAGGCGACGGAGGCGCTGTCGGTGACGTCGACGGCGACGGCGGCGAAGCCCTCCCGCTCCAGTTCGGCGAGCGCCTGCGGGTCGCGGCCGCCGACGGCGACGGTGCTGCCCGCCGCGGCGAACCGCCGGGCGAGCTCCCTCCCGATGCCGGAGGTGCCGCCGACGACGAGGACGGTGCGGTCGGAGAGGTCCACGGGGTCCTCCCTCTCGTTCGGGCGCCGCCGGGGTGCGGTGCGGCGGCGCGGTCGGGTGATGGCTGCCGTCCCCTCCGGAACGGCCCTCCAGCAGTCTCGGCCGGGGCCGCCGGGGGCGGGAGGGCCCCCGTCCTCCCTGGTCCTGACAGGGCCCCCGTTCGGTGCCGCGCACCGCGTTACGGTGGACGGCATGAAGGACGACGGATCCGGCAACCGGCTCGGCGACTACCTGCGGGCCCGGCGCGAGCTGGTCACCCCGGAGCGGGCGGGGCTCCCGCCCGGCGGCACCCGCCGGGTGCCCGGCCTGCGCCGCGAGGAGGTCGCCCTGCTCGCCGGGATCAGCCCCGACTACTACCTGCGCCTGGAGCGGGGCCGCGACAGGAACCCGTCGGCGCAGGTACTGGAGTCCCTCGCGCGCGTCCTGCACCTCGACGAGGTCGAGCGGACGTACCTGCTCGGCCTGGCGGCGGCCCGCCCCCGGGCGCCGCGCCGCGAGCGGCCCGAACACGTCCCGGCCCGGGTGCACCAGCTGCTCGCCCACCTCACCGTCCCCGCGTTCGTCGAGGGGCGGGCGTTCGACGTGCTGGCCGCCAACCCGATCGCCCTCGCGTTCTCCCCCCGGCTGCGCCCCGGGCTGAACCGGCTCCGCTCGCTGTTCCTCGACCCCGAGGAGCGGGCCTTCCACCAGGACTGGGACGGGGCCACCGCCGATTTCGCCGCCGCCCTGCGCACCACCGTCGGGGACGACACGGATGACCCCCGGTTCGTCGAACTCGTCGGCGAACTCGCCCTCGCCAGCGGGCGCTTCCGCACCCTGTGGGCCCGCCACGACGTCCGCGCCCTCGACGGGGGCACCGTCACGGTGCACCACCCCGTCGTCGGCGAACTGCGCCTGCACCGGGACAAGCTCCCCGTCGAGGACGTGATCCTCGTCGTCTACTACCCCGACAAGGACAGCGCGAGCGACGAGAAGCTGCAGCTCCTCGCCGCGCTCTCGACCGACGGACCGGTGGTGGACCGCCCCCTCCCGAAGGCGCCCTGAGCGCGGCGGACAGCACAGCGGACGGGGCGGGGGACGGGGCGGCGGCCGGGCCGGGCCGGTCGGCCCCGGGGCGTTCCTGCTCCGGCTGGAGGACGACGGGGTAGTCGAGCCCGGTGGCGATCTGCACCAGCGCGGTGGCCCGCCGGCCCGTCCAGTCGGTCTCGCGGTCGTAGGTCTCGTGCTCGGCCCAGTCCTCGGCGCGCAGTTGGACGGCGGTCATCCCGGCCGCCGCGGCGCGAACAGCTCGCGCTGGGCGGCGAGTCGGGCCTCGCACGCCTGCAGCAGGGCGGTCCGGTCCGGCGACTCCACCCCGCAGCGCGCCGCGAGTTCGGCGACCGTCTCCCGCAGCCCGCCGAGCCCGCCGACCGACCGCTCCGGCCACGACTCGTCCCAGGCCCGGCGCCACCGCTGCGGCTCGATCCCCAGCGGGGCGGCGCTGCGCGCGGCGTGCTCGTCCCGGACCCGGGACGGGACGGCGGGGGTGAGCGTGCCGAAGAAGTCGAACACCACGGCGTGGAAACGCGAGAATGGCATGCGGCGAAGCGTAGCGCCGCCGGTGGCGCGGCCCGACCCGGAGAGGAACAGCGGCAGATGGGCGAACGGGGCACGGAGGACTGGGAGTTCGCGGACGACGGCACGGCGGCGACCGCCTCCGCCCTGCGCGGACGGCTCGCCGGCGGCCCCGCCGAGCACTGGCTGCACAGCTCCCTGGGGCGGCGACTGGCCGTCGTCTCGAACGGCGAACGGGCCATGGTCGTGCTGCTCGACGGCCCCGGCGACCCGGGCGAGCACGCCACCGATCCGGACGCGGACGCCGAGGAGTGGAGCGACGGGTTCGTCCTCGCCAACGGCCAGGCCGACTCCTACCCGGACCAGGACACCGTCCCGCTGGAACGGGCCGTGGCCGTCGCCGCCCACCTCCTCGCCCACGGCGCCCCTCCCCCGGACGCCCCCTGGTCCGTCGACCGCTGAGCGGCCGGGGCGGGCCCGGTCGGCGGGAGGGTCAGCCCCGGCTGTCGGCGAGCTGGCGCAGGTAGCGTTCCGCGGCGCGGAGCTTGCGGTTGTCGGGGCCGGGGAGGTGGGCGCGCAGTTCGATGATGTCGGGGGCGATCCGGATCGCCTCGGCCGGGTCCTTGACCGCCCGCCAGCACGCCTCGGCGTTGGTGACGGCGCGCTGGGTCTCGGGGTGCTCGGGGCCGTCGGTCTGCAACAGGGTCGCGGCGACCTGCCGGTAGAGCTCGGCGGCGACCGAGGGCCGGCCGCCGACCCGGCAGACGTGCGCCCGGACCTGGCGGACCTGGAGCACCACGGAGGCCCGGGAGCCGTACGCGCCGACGGCCTTCTCCTCCAGGGCGAGGGCGAGCGCGGAGGCGGTGTCGTGGTCCCCGGCCTCGGCGCTGCGGACGATGTCGCCGATCGCCTCCAGGTACTCGCTGGGCGGCGCCTGCCCGGCTTCCGGCTCGGCCCGCTCGGCCCGCTCGGCCACGGCCTTCTCCGCCTGCTCCGCTTCGGGGTTCTTGGCGAGTTCCACGGTCGGGGCGGCGGCCAGCCTGGGCATCAGGGCGGTGGCGGCGAGCGGGTCGTGCCGGGGAACCGGTTCCGGCTCGGGGGCGCGTTCGACGAGCGGTACGGGGGCCGGCTTGTCCAGCGGAACGGTCGCGGCCAACGGGTCGGCCGCGCCCGGGAGTTGCGCGTCCTCGGCCGGCTCGGCAGCCTCGGCGGCCCCGGCGGCCTTGGCGAAGGTCACCGTGGGTGCGGCGGACACGGCGGACACGGCGGGCACGACCTCGGTCTCGGCCTCGCTCTCGGGCTCGGCCTCGGGCCCGGACACCGGCAACGCGGTGGCGCCCTTGCCAAGTTCGACCCGCGGCGGGGTCGGCGCGGGCTTCTCGAGCGGCACCAGCGGCGTGGTCGCGGCAGTGGACGGCGCCGCGACGGACGGCGCCGCGCCGGAGGACGGGGCGTCCGCGGGGACCATCGGCTCGCCCTTGACCAGCGAGACGATCATCTTGCGACGCGGCGGGGTCGCCGGGACGCCCGCCTTGCGCAGCGAAACCAGACCGCGCGGCGCCCAGTTGAGCGCGAGCTTGGGCCGGACGGGCTCCACCCCGGGCACGGTGGCCCCCGGCGCGGCGACCCCGGGCAGGGCGGCACCGGGCGCAGCGGCACCGGACAGGGGTGTGCCGGGCACGGCGGCCGCGCCGGGCAGGGCCCCGGCGGCGGGGCGGGCCGGGGCGGTGGCGGCGGGTTCGCCGCCGCCGATCTGCCGCGCGGTGTTGCGGAAGTAGGGCCGGTCGGCGGGGTGCGAGGCGATCACCACGGTGTCGGCCCGCAGCACCGAGTTGACCTGCTGGTGGACGAGTTCGGGGGTGAGGAACTGGTCGGCGCCGGGGCGGCCCCGGTGCAGGGTCTCGATCAGGCCGCGGGTGAAGGTGCCGAGCTGGTCGGGGTCGTGGTTGACCACGGCCCAGAGCGGGACGCCCTCGGAGAGTTGCTGCCCGGCGGTGGCGGCGAGGGTCGGCCAGACGACCTGGTCGGCGCTCAGGTCGCCGATCACCAGGGTGTCCAACTCGCTTCCGCGGTGCCGCAGTTCGTTGGCGATGGCGGACCAGGGCAGGCTTTCGGAGCTCTTGTGCTCGCGCAGCGTGAGGTAGAGCTGTTCGCCGCGCCGGTCGGTGATCAGGTGGCCGCCGAGGTGGACGAGCAGCGGCCCGGGGTGGCGGGCGGCGGCCCGCAGGTGGGCCAGCACGGTCTGCGGGTCGCTGGCGCCGGGCAGGTGGACGGCGTCGACCTGGTCGGCGGAGAGCAGGACCTGCGGGGCGACTCCGGCCAGCGCGGCGGAGAGCACGGAGGCGTGGGCGCTGCCGCGGCCCCAGCGGCGGCCGCCGCCGTAGCCGCCCTCGATGACCAGGATCCGTCCGCGCAGGCCGCCGCCGATGCCGTGGGCGGCGGGGGGCGGGGCGGCCCCGGCGGCGGCGGGGGGCGGGGCGTCGATGACGGCGGGGAGCGGGAAGGTGCCGGTCCAGCCGGTGCCGCCGGGCGGAGCGGCGGGCGGCGGCGGCGGGAGAACGGTGCCGCCGGCCGGGGTGGGGGTGGGCGGGGCGGCGAGCGCGGCGTCCGGGACGACCAGGTTGATGGAGGTCGCGAACGGGTCGGCGGCGGCCGGGCTTTCGGACGCCTGCTCCGGGGCCGGAAGCTTCGGGACCGGCGGGGCCGGGTTCGTCGGGGCCAGGTCTGTCGGGTTCGGAGCCGTCGGGTTCGGAGCCGTCGGGTTCGGGGGCAGTCCGAACGCCTCCTCCGGATCGGTTTCCGGCCCGCTCCCGGTCGTCGATGCCACGTCAGCCACCGTTCGGTCACCGCCCCCGTCCGTCGCCCGTGCGACGCCGTGCCTGTACACCGTGGTGTCCCCCACCACGCTCCGATCCCGGCCACGATACGTGGTCGGCGGTCGGACCGGCCAGGCCGGGTCCCGAGGGGTTGACGCCCGGTCGGGGCCGGGGCCGGGCGCGTTCCGCACCGCCGGCACCCGTCCGGTGGTGGTGCTGGCTTCACCACCGGTACGGGCATTGGCGTGAATGACCGTTGGTGCACGGGTAGTTATCGTGAGGGCATGCGACTCCCCGTCAAGGTGCGCCGGCGGCTCGGCAGAGTCCGGCGGCACACCGCGTTCCTGGCCGCGGGCATCCCGGTGCAGTCGGCCGGGCTGTTCGCCGCGCTGCTCGTCCTGCCGGTTCCGCTGCTGACCGCCGTGCAGCGCCGCCGCTTCCGGGCCCTGCTCGGGGTCGAGGTCCCGCGCCGCGCGGAGGAGGAGGAGAAGAAGAAGAAGGAGCAGGGGTGGGCGCGGCTCGCGGCCCGGTCGACGTGGCGCCAGGCGGCCTACCACGTCCTGGTCGGCCCGCTGGTGGCGGTGGGCGCCGCGGTCGTGCTGGCAATGCTCCTGCTCGCCCTGGCAGCGTCCACGGTGCTGCTGTGGATGATGCTGCTGCCGTGGCAGTGGCGGGTCGGCCATCCCGGGTACAGCACGCAGGCCGGGTACCTCACCGCCGCCGGCCTGGCCGTGCTGTGGCTCTCGGCCCGGCTCGCCGACGCCCTCACCCGGGCCGACACCGGCGCGGCCATCCGGCTGCTGGGCCCCAGCCGCGCCGAGGAGATGGCGCAGCGGATCGAGGACCTCTCCGAGAGCCGGGCCGGTGTCGTGGACGCGGCCGACCTGGAGCGCCGCCGGATCGAGCGGGACCTGCACGACGGCGCCCAGCAGCGCCTGGTGTCCATGGCGGTGAACCTGGGCCTCGCCAGGGCCACCCTCGGTGACGGCCTGTCGGCCGAGGCGCGCGAGGTGATCGACGCGGCGCACCGGGACGCGAAGGAGGCCATCGCGGAGCTGAACGACCTGGTGCGCGGCCTGCATCCGGCCGTGCTGGAGGACCGCGGCCTGGACGCGGCGCTGTCCGGCATCGCCGCCCGGGTGCCGGTGCCGGTGCGGCTCTCGGTGGACCTGCCGCGCCGGCCCTCCCCGGCGGTGGAGGCGGTGGCGTACTTCGTGGTGTCGGAGGCGTTGGCCAATGTGGTCAAGCACGCGCGGGCCACCCGGGTCGACGTCTCGGTCGGGCAGAGCGGCGGCACACTGCTCCTGGTCGTCACCGACGACGGCGTGGGCGGGGCGGACGAGTCGGGCGGCACCGGGCTGGCCGGGCTGGTCAGACGCGTGGCGTCGGTGGACGGGAGGTTCTCCCTCAGCAGCCCGGTGGGCGGGCCCACCAGCGTCACCGCGGAGTTGCCGTGCGCGCGGTGATCGCCGAGGACTCGGTCCTCCTCCGGGTCGGGCTGGTCAGGGTGCTCGAGATGGCCGGGTACGAGGTGGTGGCCGAGGCGGGCGACGCCGACGGGCTGCTGGCGGCGGTCGAGCGGCACCGTCCGGACATCGCGCTGGTGGACGTCCGGATGCCGCCGCACTTCGCCGCCGAGGGGGTCCAGGCCGCGCTGCTGATCCGGCACCGGTGGCCCGGGACGGCCGTCCTGCTGCTGTCCCAGTACGTCGAGGAGCGGTACGCGGCCGACCTGCTCTCCGGCGACACGGCCGGGGTCGGGTACCTGCTCAAGCACCGGGTCGCCGACGTCGAGGAGTTCGTCGAGGCGCTGCACCGAGTGGCGGCCGGCGGCACCGTGCTCGACCCGCAGGTGGTGTCCCAACTGCTGGTCCGCCGCCGGAGCGTGCCGCTCGACCGGCTGACCGCCCGCGAGCGCGAGGTGCTGGAGCTGATGGCCGGCGGCCGGTCGAACGCCGGCATCGCCGAGCGGTTGGCGGTGACCGAGAGCACGGTCGCCAAGCACATCAACAACATCCTCGCCAAGCTCGACCTGCCCGAGGCCGAGGCCGACCACCGCCGCGTGCTGGCGGTGCTGCGCTTCCTGGGCATCGGGGAGTGACCGGCGGGGCGTCCCGGCGGCGGCGTTCGTCCCGACCGGGTCGCCGCCGCGTCACGGGGTCGTCCCGGCTGCCGGAACTCCCTTGGCCCCGACGGGCGCCGCGGGCACACTTGTGCGACTCCGGTGCTCATCCGACCGCCCGGGAACCGAACGGAACGAGGGAAGACGCCCCATGGCCGACACGGCGATGCTGGTGGCAGGACTGATCACCGGCCCGGCGGGGCTCGCCGTCCTGGGCGCCGGGATCCCCGGCGCGCTGCTCCGCGGCCGGCGCTGGGCCTCCGAGGGGCGCACCGCGAAGGCGCGCTGCCTGGAGACGTACGTGAAGAACCACCGGCACGAGGACCACTCGTCCTCGTCCCGCTGGGCGATCCTCGAGTACCGCACGCCCGACGGCGTCGCGCACCGCTCCCACGTCATGGCCCGCGACCTGGTCGTGGGCGACGAACTGACGATCCGCCACCGGCCCCGGAACCCGAAGAAGACGGTGCGCGAGGACGAGTCCGTGGGGACGGCCGCCCTGGTGGTGGTCTGCGTGGTCTTCGGGATCGCCCTGCTCACGGCGGCCGCCATCACCCTGAACATCGGCCTGCGGCCCGACCCGGTGGACGCGGACCCGTGGGGGCAGCCCGGCGGCTACCACTTCTCGGGCTGACGCCCAACGCCCTTCCCGCCGGCGGCGGTTGCGCGCGAACAGCAGCACCCCGACACCAGCCGGCACGCTCAGCGCCGTCCCCGCTCTCCGGCCGCCGGATCGGGCGGCCCGACCCGGTGGCCGTACCCGCGCACGACGGCGGCGGCCAGGAGGGCGACGGCGCCCCCGAGCACCAGCACGGTGGCGGGCGAGGAGCGGTCCACCACGAGGCCGCCGGTCAGGGCGCCGATCGACAGGGTCGCCTGGAAGGAGGAGGTGAACAGCACGCCCGCCGCCTCCGGGGCGTGCGGGGCCGCGGCCAGGAACCAGTTCAGGGAGCACACCGGCACGGCACCGTACGCCGCGCCCCACAGCACCAGCAGGACGGCGGCGCCCGGGCCACCGGTGCCGAGCAGCGGCATCAGCAGGGTCGCGGCGGCGAGCAGCAGCACGGCCGTGCCGAAGACCGGCCGCAGGGCGCCCGCCGCGCGGCCTCCGGCGAGCGCGTTGCCGAGCAGCCCGGCGGCGCCGTACCCCAGCAGCAGGCCGGTGACCAGGCCGGGCCCGGCGTGCGCGCTGGTCTCCAGGAACGGGGTGACGTAGGTGTAGCTGCCGAAGTGGGCCAGCACGACCAGGAAGGTCGCGGCGAGGCCGCTGCGGGTGCCCCGCCCGGCGAGCAGGCCGCGCAGCACGCCGAGGTCGGTGACGGCCAGCGGGGGCAGCGGCGGGAGCGAGAGCAGCACGGCGGCCAGGGTCAGCACGGTCAGCGCGGCCGCCACCAGGAAGGCGGCCCGCCAGCCCGCGAGCGAAGCGAGGAACACGCCCGCCGGTACGCCGAGGACCGAGCCGAGCGGAACGGCGGTGAAGAACACGGTGGTGGCCCGGCCCTGCCGGTGTGCCGGGACGAGCCGGGCGGCGAGCCCCGAGCCGACCGACCAGAACGCCCCGATGACCAGGCCGAGGGCGACCCGCGCGGCCAGCACCGCCCAGTAGGCGGGGGCGAGGGCGTTGAGAAGGTCCGCCAGGGTCAGGAGCAGCAGCAGGGCGCACAGCACGGTCCGCCGGTCGGCGCTCCTGGTCGCGACCGTCACCGCCGGTGCGGCGACCGCGGCAACCAGGCCCGGGAGGGTCATCATCAGCCCCGCGGTGCCGTCGGAGATCCGGAAGGTGGCGCCGATCGGGGTGAGCAGGCCGATCGGCAGGATCTCGGTGGTGACGAGGGAGAACACGCCCGTGGTGACGGCCAGCACGGCGGGCCAGCCTCCTTGCCCCAGCCGTCGGCCGGGACGGCCGTAGGGGGCGGCGGGTGGGCGGTGGGTGGTGGCGGCCATGCCGGAGGTCCTGTCCGTGGGCGGTGGGGTGTTCCTGGCCAGTCCACCAGCCGGACGGGGGGCGGGCTGGCGCGAATCGGACCTCAACGTCCCACCCCACGGCCCGCAGACCCGTCAACCCGTCAGTCCGTCACTCCGTCAGTCCGTCAGTCCGTCAGTCCGCCGACCCCTCGGGCCGTCAACGCCCCTCCCGCCGACGGCGGTTGCGGGCGAACACCAGCACCCCGACACCAGCCAGCACGCTCAGCGCCGTCCCCGCGGCGACCGTACCGACGCCGCCCGCCCCGGTCGACGGCAGCCGCCCGCCGTGGTGGTGCGGCCGGGGCCGGTCGGTCGGCACGGGGTGCGGCGTGGGGCTGGGTGTCGGCGTGGGCGCGGGGCTCGGCGTGGGCTCCGGCAACGGGCTCGGCGACGGCGACGGCGACGGCGACGGGCTCGGGCTCGGGCTCGGCGACGGGGTGACCACCTCGATCGGGACGTCCGGGCTGCGCGAGGCCCGCCACTCGCGTCCGGCCGGGGCGTACTCGGCGCGCAGCACGTGGGTGCCCGCCGTCGGGTGCGGGTACGTCAGGACGGCGCGCCCGTCCGCGTCCAGGGTCGCGGTGCCGACGGCAGTGCCGTCCACGTACAGGGTGACGGTGCCGGGCGGGGTGCCCGCGGCCGGGTCCTCGGCGGTGACGTGGATGTCGACGGGCAGGTCGACGCCCTCCTCGGGGGTGTCGCGCGGGGCGAGGGCGGTGGCGGTCTCGGCGACCCACTGGGCGTAGACGGTGCGGTCGGCGCTCAGCGGGGTGTCGGGGCCGATCTCGACGGCCTGGCCGCTGCCGTCGGCGGCGGTGTTCCAGCCCTGGAACGCGAAGCCCGCCCGGGTCGGCGGGGCCGGGACGGTGCGGGCCCCGGCGGCGAAGGAGGTGGCGAACACCCGGACGGCCTCGGTGGGCGTGCCGCCGTTGGCGTCGAAGGTGATCAGGAAGTTGTTCGGCTTCACGCCCAGTTGCTGCCACTGGACGCCCGCGGTGGGCAGTTGGATCGCCCCGTTGTTGACGACCAGCCCGTTGCTCGCGCCGCCGCTGAGCAGCGAGCCGTCGCCGGTGACGGTCACGCCCGCGGGGACGCGCAGCGCGGCGCCGCCCGGAACGATCAGCTTGGCGGGGGCGTGGACGGCCAGTGAGCCGAACCCGGTGGCGGAGTTGCCCTGGCCGACGGCGGAGGAGGTGTACGCGGCCCGGTTGACGGCGGTGACGGTGCCGCCGTCCAGGACGACCGTGCCGCCGGTGCCCTGGTTGCCGCCGCCGATGCCCGCGCCGGTGCCGACCGCGGTCGCGGTGACCACGGGGGCGTCCCGGACGGTGAGCGAGCCGCCCGCGCCGCCGGAGCCGCCGCCGATGCCCGCGGCGTTGGTGGCGCCGGTGGCGGAGACGCGCGCGGTGCCGGCGATCAGGACGGTGCCGCCGTTGCCGCCGACCGGCGGGGTGGTGCGTTTGGCCTGGCCGCCGCCGATGCCCGCGCCGCGCCCGGTGCTGGTGGCGGTGACGGTGGCCGCGCCGTCGATGGTGACCTGGCCGCCGTCGCCGCCGTAGTAGCCGCCGCCGATGCCCGCGCCGCCGTCGCTGGTGGCGGTGACGGTGGCGCGGTCGGTGATCCGGATGGTGCCGCCGGGGCTGTAGTCGCCGCCGCCGATGCCCGCGCCGTCGGTGGCCTCGGCGGTGACGACGGCGTTGCCGGAGATGGTGGTGCTGCCGCCGCTGCCCCGGTCTCCACCGCCGATGGCGGCCCCGAACTGGCCCGCGACGGCGGTGACGTGGGCGTCACCGGTGATGGTGACGGTGCCGCCCTCGGGGTGGCCCGCGTCGCCGCCGATGCCGGCCGCGGCGTTGCGCTCGGCGGAGGCGTGGACGTTCGCCCGGCCTTGGACGAGCAGCGTGGCGCCGCCCACGGCGATGCCCGCGCCCTCGGTGTCCGGGGCGGCGGCGGTGAGCATGCCGGGGGCGGCGGTGGTGTCGGTGAGGGTGAGGGTGCTGCCGGCGCCGAGCACGATGCCGGCGGTGTCGAGGTCGTGGCCGTTCAGGTCGAGGGTGAGCGCTGCCCCGTCGGCGAGCCGCAGGCCGGCGGCGGCGCCCTGGGCCAGGTCGGCGTCCAGTTCGGCGTGCCCGCCGACGCCCGCCGGGTTCGCGAACGCGCCGCTGAGCGCCGCCCAACTGCCGACCCCCGCCGCGGACGCGGGCTGCGGGAGCACGCTCCAGGTGGCGGCGACGGCGGCGGCCACCACCAGGGCGGTCCTGCTCGGACTGGTGGAGTTGCGCATGCCCCAGCGTAGGCGGATGATGACCCTCCGCTTATGGACGGCCGGAGCCGACGGCGTGTCACCCCGACCCCCGGCACGTCGCGCACCGGCCCTCCTGCCGGCCGGTCCGCCCCAGCGTCCGACCGCCCCAGCGCCCGACCACCCTGTGCCCGTTCGCCTCGGCGTCAGACCGCCCCGTCAGGGGTGGCCGTTCCCCGTGCGGAGGGCGGCGCCGAGCGGGGTGGGGCGGTAGTGGACGTGCCGGCCGTGGCGGGTGCGCTCCAGCAGGGCGGCGGCGTGCAGGGCGGCTAGGTGGCGGCTGACGGCGGCGGGGGTGACGGCGAGGCGCTGGGCGAGTTCGGTGGTGGTGGCGGGGCCGTCGTCGGCGAGCATCACCAGCAGCCGGGCCCGGGAGGCGCCGAGCAGGGCGGCCAGGGCGTGCGGGGCGGGCGGCGGCGGGCGTTCGGCGAGGGTGGCCAGGCCGCGGGTGGCGTAGACGATGTGCGGCGGGGCGTCCCGGTCGAGCATGGTGGAGACGCCGTCGGCGAAGCAGCTGGGGGTGAGCAGCAGGCGGCGGCCGTCGACCGGGATCTCGTCGGGGGTGGACGGCCAGGGGCCGCCGCGGCGGATGGTGAGGGTGTCGTCGGCCCAGGAGAGCCGTTCGCTGATGCCGCGGAACAGGGCGTCCGCGCCGCCCTCGGCGAGGGTGCGGGCGCGGTGCGCGAGGTCGGCGGCCAGCACGGTGCGGGCCCGGGGCCACCAGTGCGGGAGCAGGCAGGCGTGCCAGTACGCCTCCAGGGCGCCGGCGAGTTCGGCGAGCAGCCGCTCGGGGTGGCGCAGGCCGTCGGCGAGGACGGGCGGGACGGGCTCGCCGAGCGGGTGGAAGGTCTGCTCGATGCCGGGGCGCAGCCGGGCCGGGTCGGTGGCGCGCAGTGCGGCGAGTTCCTCGCGCAGGGCGGGGGCGGGGACGGCGGGGCGCGGGGTGAGGAAGTCGGGCACCCAGTAGCGGCGGCGGGCGACCAGCGAGAGCAGCAGCGGGCGGGCCGGCAGTTGCTCGAACCCGGGGCGCACCGCCTCGAACGCGGGGCGCAGCGCGGGGAAGCGGCGGGCGTGGTGGGTCCACATCCGCAGGCTGAGCACGGCCTCCTGGAGCGGCGAGTACGCGAAGGAGGTGGCGGCGAGGTCGGCGAGGCGGAGCCGGAAGCGGATCATTGACCGCCAGGGTAAATCCATTCCGGCGCCGGGCGGCGCCGGGTGTGCTGGGCGGCATGAACGTGAGCACCGCCTCCCCGCCCCTGGTCCGCCCGCCGTCCGCCTCCCCCGTGGTGCGCCGCCTGGCGGCGCTGCTGCTGGTCAACGCCGTCGGCAACGGCCTGTTCCTGACCGTGGGGACGCTCTGGTTCACCCGCGGCTTGGGCTTCTCGGCGGGGGTGGTGGGCGCGGCGCTGACGGCGGCGGGCCTGTGCGGGGTGCCGGCGGCGCTGCCGGTGGGGCGGCTGTGCGACCGGCTGGGCGCGAAGCCGGTGCTGGCGGTGGTGCACGTGGTGCAGGCGGGGGCAACGGCGGTGTTCGCGTTCACCTCCTCGCTGTGGCCGTTCGTCCTGCTGGTGTGCGTGACCGGCGCGGCCTCCCGGGCCAACGGGGTGGCCCGCTCCACCCTGTACGCGCACGCGCTGCCCGCCGGGGCCCGGACCGGGGCGCTGGCCGTGCTGCGGGCGCTCAACAACGTCGGCATCGGGGCGGGCGCGGCGCTCGGCTCCCTGGTGCTGGCGCACGGCGGACGGGGCGCGCTGCGGACGGCCGTCTGCGCGAGCGCGGCCGCGTACCTGCTGGCACTGCTGCCGCTGCGGGCCGTGCCGGCGGGCGCCGCACCCGCGCCGGGCGCGGCCCCGGCGGTGGCGGCGCGCCCGCTGCGGGACCTGCCCTTCGTGGGGGTGGCGGTGCTGAACGCGGTGGTGAACACGCTGTACGTGGTGCTGGAGGTCGGCCTGCCGCTGTGGACGCTCGGCCACACCGCGGCCCGTCCGGCGGTGACCGGCTGGCTGCTGCTCACCAACACCGTGCTGGTCGCACTGCTCCAGGTGCTCGCGGTCCGCCGGGTTTCCGAACTCGCGGGCGCGGCA
Organism: Kitasatospora sp. NPDC057198; assembly: GCF_042670125.1. Lineage (NCBI taxonomy): Bacteria > Bacillati > Actinomycetota > Actinomycetes > Kitasatosporales > Streptomycetaceae > Kitasatospora > Kitasatospora sp. NPDC057198. Next base: position 39,082 of record NZ_JBHUWH010000013.1, read on the forward strand.
AGGTCGTTCCGACTCAGCGGCCTGCTGGTGGGCGCGGCCTGCCTGACCGCGCCGGGCGCCGCCGGACGGACGCCGGGGGTGGCGGTGGCGGTCCTGCTGGGGGCGGTGGTGCTGCTGACCGCCGGCGAGGTGCTGTCCCAGGCGGGCAGTTGGGCCCTCGGGTACGGCCTGGCCCCCGAACACGCCCACGGCGCCTACCAGGGCGTCCTGCACACCGGCGTCGCCCTCGGCCAGGCCCTCGCCCCCGCCGCCCTCACCGCCCTCGTCCTCCCGCACGGCACCACCGGCTGGACCGCCCTCGCCGCCGTCTTCGCCTGCGCGGCCCTCACCCTCCCCCCGGTGGCCCGCCGCGCTGCGCACCGCAACGCGGCTTCCAGCCGGGCGAGTTGAGCGAAAGCACCGCCACCGGAGTCCTTCAACATCCCGCCGACGCCCCCGACTCCGGCCCCGATCAACTCCCCCAACGCCCCGCCGCCGTCCCCGACTCCAGCCCCGTCACCCCCGACTCCCCACGCTCACGCGCCAGTTCGCCCGCCCTTCACCCCCGAACCCAATGCCGGCCCCGATCAACTCCCCCAACGCCCCGCCGCCGTCCCCAGCTCCAGCCCCGTCACCCCCGACTCCCCACGCTCACGCGCCAGTTCGCCCGCCAGGGTGTAGCGGGGGGCGGCCTGTGGGGAACGGGCGGCGTGGGTGGTGATGGCGTCGACGAGGGCGGTGGTCATGTCGAGGCGGGGGTGGTCGCGGTGGACGGCTTCGCCGTGGGCGTCGGTGAGGTGGGCGGTGTCGATGCCGAAGTCGGCGGTGACGCCGCGGCGGGTGAGGCGGGCGAGGGGGCCGCGGCGGTCGGGGATCTGGGCGGAGGAGTGCAGGGCGATGGCCTCCCACACCTGGTCGACGGCGTCGGCGGGGTAGCCGTGCCGGGTGAGGAACTCGGCGGCGAGGTCGGCGCCCTCGAGTTCGAAGCGGGCCTGTCCGGGGGCCTGCGGGGAGGTGCCGAGGTCGTGCAGGAGGCAGGCGTGGAAGAGCAGGTCGTCGTCGTAGTCGGTGCCGGGCGTCAGCTGCTCGTGGTCGGCGAGGAGCCGGGCGAACAGGTAGCTGCGGACGCTGTGGTGGGCGACGGGCGGGCTGACGGCGGCCCGCAGGAGGTCGAGGGCGGCGGTGGCGACGGGGCCGGCGGGCAGGGCGGGGACCAGGGGCGTCGGTGTGTTCATGGCCCCGACCGTACGGCGGCCGGGCGCAGGCCCGGCAGTGGCACGGGTGCCGTCGGCCGATAGGATCGTGCCATGGAGTCCGTGTCGCGGCCGCACCGGGTGGTGGTACTGGTCCTGCCGGGCGTACTGCCGCTGGACGTGGGCATTCCCCTTCAGGTGTTCGGGAGTTGGCCGGAGGCGCCGTACGCGCTGGCGGTGTGCGCGGCCCGGCCGGGCCGGGTGCCGGTGCACGGCGGGCCGGAGCTGTACGTGCCGGACGGCCTGGAGGTGCTGGGGTCGGCGGACACGGTGGTGGTGCCGGGGTGCGCCGAGCTGTCGCCGCCGTCGCCGGAGGTGGTGGCGGCGCTGCGGGCGGCGGCCGGCCGGGGTGCGCGGATGGTGTCGATCTGCACGGGGGCGTTCGTGCTGGCGGCGGCCGGTCTGCTGGACGGGCTGCGGGCGACCACGCACTGGCAGCACGCGGCGGAGTTGGCGGCGGCGTACCCGCGGGTGGCGGTGGATCCGAAGGTGCTGTACGTGGACGAGGGCGCGGTGCTGACCTCGGCGGGCGTCGCGGCGGGGCTGGACCTGTGCCTGCACCTGGTGCGCCGCGACCACGGGGCGCGGGTGGCCAACCAGCGGGCCCGGACGCTGGTGGCGGCCCCGCAGCGGGAGGGCGGGCAGGCCCAGTACATCGACCTGCCGCCGTCCGCCGCGCCCGGCGCGGGCCTGGCCCGGCTGCACGAGTGGGTCCTCGAGCACCTCCATCTCCCGCTCTCCGTCGATGAGTTGGCCCGCCGGGCGGGGGTGTCGCGGCGCACCCTGATCCGCCGGTTCCACGCGGGGACGGGGCTGCCGCCGATGCGCTGGCTGCTGGAGGCGCGGCTGGCCAGGGCCCGGGAGCTGCTGGAGTCGACGGACCTGACGGTGGAGGCGGTGGCGCGCCGCTGCGGGCTGGGCACGCCGGGGAACGTCCGGGCGCTGTTCCGCGAGCACGTGGGCGTCGCGCCGAGCACCTACCGGGCGACGTTCCGCCCGCCGTCCTGAACTTCCCCCTCACCCCAGCGTGTTCTTGTGCACCGTCCCGCCCTTGACGATGAGCCGCAGGTTGCGGCCGGGGTCGCCGAGGACGGCGAGGTCGGTGGTGGGGGCGCCGTCGACGACCAGCAGGTCGGCCCAGGCGCCGGGGACGAGGACGCCGAGCGGGGCGTCGCGGTAGGGGTCGCGGCGGCCGGCGAGGCGGAAGAGTTCGGCGTTGCCGGAGGTGGCGAGTCTGAGCGCGGCGACGGGGTCGAGGTAGCTGCCGAGGCGGACCAGCATCTCGTTCTGCCGGTGGGCGAGGGAGGGTTCGAGCAGCAGGTCGGTGCCGAAGGCGAGCCGGACGCCGTGCTTGAGCGCCCAGCGGAAGGTGTCGGCGACGCCGCCGCAGACCTGGCGGTTCTTGGCCCGGCTGTCGGCGCTGTCGAAGTGGTGGTCGTCCTCGGCGAAGGGCTGGGTGCTGAGCCGGACGCCGCGTTCGCCGAGCAGCCGGATCGTGGCCTCGTCGGCGAGGTGGCCGTGCTCGATGCAGCGCACGCCCGCGTCGACGGCACGCCGCACGCCCTCGGCGGTGTAGACGTGCACGGTGACGTAGGTGCCCCAGTCGGCGGCGGCCCGGACGGCGGCCTCCAGTTCGGCGGGCGTGAACTGCAGGACGTCCAGCGGGTCGTAGCCGGAGGCGGCGCCGCCGCCCGCCATCAGCTTGATCTGGGTGGCGCCGCGCTTGAGCTGCTCGCGCACCGCGGCGAGGACGCGTTCGGGCCCGTCGGCGATCCGCATCAGGCCGAGCTGCTCGGCCCGGGACGGCGGGCCGCCGAGCGCGGTGGGCGGGTCGTAGACCGGGCCGAAGTCGCCGTGCCCGGAGGTCTGCGAGAGCGCGGCCTGGCTGGGGTGGATCCGCGGGCCGGGGAACAGCCCGGCGTCCAGGACGCGGCGCAGCGGGTCGGTGTCGCCCGCCAGGTCGCGGACGGTGGTGAAGCCGCGCAGCAGCATCGCCCTGGCGGAGGCCGGCGCCTGGTAGTACACCGCTCCGGTGGGGGCGAGTTGGAGCCCGGCCGCCGTCCCGCCGATCAGCATCAGGTGGACGTGGGCGTCGGTGAGGCCGGGCATCAGGGTGCGGCCGCCGCCGTCGATCACCGTCCCGGCGGTCCCGGCCGCGGGCGCCGGGTGCCCGAGCACGACCTCGGCGATCCGGTCGCCCTCGGTGCGGACGTACCCGGGCACCGCCTCGTCCCCGATCCCGTCGAAGACCCGCACGTTGGTGATCAGCAGCCCGCCCGGAGCGGCGGTGGACGCGTCAGGAGCCATGGACCCCGTGCTCGTCCGCCCGCCGAGCCCGCGCCCGCCCGTTCGGCCGGACGTGGGCGCGCCGCACGGGGGTTCGGGGCGTTCAGTGCAGTCCGCGGCGCTCGCGTTCGGCGGCGAGCAGTTCCTCCATGAGCTTCTCCGGGTCCACCCGGTACTCGGTGTCGTCGAGCGCGTCGTACTCCCGGGTCTCCAACGGCAGGCCGAGTTCGGCGAGCCGGGCGGCCAGCCGGGCGAACGCGATCGGCTGGTCCGGCTCGTCCTCGAGGGCCGCGCGATCGGCCGCGGCGGCTTCGGCCAGGGTGCGGCCGCTGGGGCGCCAGTAGCTGAACTCGGTGTCCAGCTCGATCGGGCGCCAGCCGCGGTCGGCGGGCTCGTCGGGGTGCAGCCAGTAGCCGAACCAGCCGTTGCCGCCCTCCGCGACCAGTTTGACGTGCTCGGCCATCGCCGCGGCCGCGGCGTTGACGCACTGCATCTCCGGGTCGGCGAGTTCGGCCGCGCTCAGGTAGTCGGTGTCCAGCAGCGGGTGGGGTGCCCCGGCCTCGAAGAGTTCCAGGTGCAGGAGCCGGGCGAGGTCGTCCCGCCCCTCCCACTGCTCGATCAGCAGCGTCCGCAGGTCGTCGGGCACCGGACGGCCGTCCAGCCGCTCGCGGGAGAACTCGGCGAGCTGTTCCTCGTACATGCGTCTCGGCTCCGGGGTGCGGGTGGGTGGTTCGACCGACAAGGTACCGGCGGCGTCCGACAGCGGGCCTCCGGCGTCCGGCGGCGGCGTCCGGGGGCGGTCAGTAGGTGACGGTGATCCGGCGGGCCGGGCCGTCGACGCGGACGCGGCCGCCGTAGGGGATGACCAGTTGCGGTTCGGTGTGGCCGAGGTCGACGTCGAAGACGGCCATCGCGTCGGGGGCGTAGGCGTCCAGGGCGCGCAGGACGGCGGCGCGCTGCTCGGCGCGGTAGCGGGCACGGCCCTCGGCGTCGTTCGGCTGCTCGAAGGTCCAGGCCATGGCGCGGCCGACCAGGACGGCGGGGAACTGCCGGAGCAGGCCGCGTTCGCCGAGGTTGCGGAGCATCCGGAACACCTCGGTGGCGCTGGGCAGTTCCTCGGAGGTCTCGAGGAACAGCACGTCCCCGGCGTGCTCCTCGACGGGGCGCAGCCGGTCGGCGGCGGCCATCCAGTGCAGGATCTCCAGGTTGCCGCCCCAGCAGGTGCCCTCGACGACCCGGTCGGGGCGGTGCCAGTGCCAGCCGGTGGCGGGTTCGGCGGCGGGTTCGCGTTCGAAGGTGGCCGGGTCCTCCCAGCGGCCCAGGACGGTGCTGCTGTCGGCGGCCTCGGTGAGTTCGTACGGGCCGCCGTCGAAGAGCGCGGCGCGCAGCGAGGCGTCGGTGAGCGGGTGGACGGCGTGCGGGCGGCCGAGCTGGGTCATCAGGGCGGCGCCGTGGTAGGCGACGATGCCCTGGCGGTGCAGGAAGTCGAGCAGGTTGGTGTTGTCGCTGTAGCCGAAGAAGGGCTTGGGGTTGGCCCGGATCAGCTCGGCGTCGAGGTGCGGGATCACGGTGATCTGGTCGTCGCCGCCGAGGGTGGCCATCACGGCGGTGACGGTCGGGTCGGCAAAGGCGGCGTGCAGGTCGGCGGCGCGCTCGGCGGGGGTGGCGTCGAGCTTGCGGGTGGTCGGGTACTCGACCGGTTCGAGGCCGTACTCCTCGCGCAGGCGGCGCAGCCCGAGCTCGTGCGGGAGCGGGAAGGCGCCCGGTCCGGCGAAGCCGGGTGAGACGATCGCGATCCGGTCGCCGGGGCGGGGCTTGGGCGGGTACGTGGGGTGGGCCGTCATGCCGGGATGCTAGCGCCGCGTCAGGCAACCTTCGCCCGTCGCGACGCCCGGCACGCCCTCTCGCCGCACCGGCCGAAAACCCAAGTACACCCAGTACGAGGGCTTCCGGC
>NZ_JBHUWH010000014.1:0-44123 GCF_042670125.1 Kitasatospora sp. NPDC057198
GGTTCCGGGCGGGCCGTCGGCGCGTGCGGGTGGTGACGGGGCGTCAGTGCGCCATGACCGGGACGGCGTCCTCGGCGTCGGCGCCCTGGGCGTGCTGCTCCGGCTTGCCGGCGTTGACCAGGACGCCCGCGGTCAGGCCCGCCAGCAGCAGGATGCCGAAGGCCGCCCAGATCGCGATCGAGTAGGAGTGCACCTGGGCCTGGAGGCCGAACAGCTTCGGGTCGGTGGTGGCGGCGGCCGCCGCGTGCGACTTCGCCCAGGAGGTGCCGGCGCTGTGCGCGACGGTGCTCAGCAGCGCGGTGCCGATCGCGCCGCCGACCTGCTGGGAGGTGTTGACCATCGCCGAGGCGACACCGGCGTCCCGCGGCTGGACGCCGTAGGTGGCCAGGCTCATCGCGGGCATGAACGCGGTGCCCATGCCGAGGCCCATCAGGACCAGGCCGGGGAGGATCTGCCAGTACGAGGTGTCGACGTCGATCTGGGTCAGGATCAGCAGGCCGAGCGAGGCGACCACGAAGCCGGGCGCCATCAGGAACCGGGCCGGGACCCGGGTCATCAGGCGGGCGCCGATCTGGGTGGAGCCGGTGACCATGCCGGCCACCATCGGGAGGAACGCGAAGCCGTTGACCAGCGGCTTGTACTCCAGCACGCCCTGCATGTAGAGGGTGAGGAAGAGGAACAGGCCGAACATGCCGATCACGGCCATGCCGAGCGAGAGGTAGACGCCGCCGCGGTTGCGGTCGGCGACCACGCGCAGCGGCAGCAGCGGGGCCTTGACCCGGCTCTCGACGACCACGAACGCGACCAGCAGCACGGCGGCGGCCACGAACAGGCCGATGGTGCTGGCGTCGCCCCAGCCCTCCTGCTCGGCCCGGGTGAAGCCGTACACCAGGGAGACCAGGCCGAGGGTGACCAGCAGCACGCCCGGGATGTCCAGGCGGTTGCGGTTCAGGCCGACGGCGGGCTCGCGGATGACCAGGACCGCGCCGGCGATGGCGACCGCGGCGAACGGGATGTTGACGTAGAAGGTCCAGCGCCAGTTCAGGTACTCGGTGAGGGCGCCGCCCAGGATCAGGCCGATCGCACCGCCGCCGCCGGCCACGGCGCCGTAGATGCCGAACGCCTTGGCGCGCTCCTTGCCGTCGGAGAACATCACGGCGAGCAGCGACAGCGCGGCGGGCGCCAGCAGCGCGCCGAACACGCCCTGCAGGGCGCGGGCGCCGAGCAGCATCGCGGTGTTGGCGGCCGCGCCGCCCAGCGCGGAGGCCGCGGCGAAGCCGACCAGGCCGACCATGAAGGTGCGGCGGCGCCCCCACAGGTCCGCGACGCGGCCGCCGAACAGCAGCAGGCCGCCGAAGGCCAGCGCGTAGGCGGTGATCACCCACTGGGTGGTGCTGTCGGCGAAGCCGAGGCTCTTCTTGGCGTCGGGGAGCGCGATGTTCACCACGGTCGCGTCGAGGACGACCATCAGTTGCGCGAGTGCGATGAAGACGAGCGCCTTCCACCGGCGCGGGTCCGGCTGGAGGGTGTCAGACATGGAGGTACCCACTTGTGTGTGCGAGAGCGTACGGGTGCTTGCGGGACCGCGGCCGGTGACGGGGGTCCTGCGGGAAGTCGTGGGGGGCGGGTTCCGCCCCGGGTGCCGTTGCTTGGTCAGGCGCCGGGCGTGAGGTCCTCCAGGGTCGCGGCACGGCCGGGCAGCACGGACGGCGCGGGAGCCCGCAGGCCGTCCAGGAGCAACTGCAGCAGACGCCGGACGTGCGGGTCCAGGTCGAGGCAGCCGAAGCCGGGGAGCGGTCGGGTGAGCTGGGCCATGGCGACCACGATGTCGCCGGCTCCGACGTCGGTGCGGAGCAGGCCGTCGGCCTGGGCGCGGGCGATCAGGTCCTCGGTGACCCGCTTCATCTCGGCGCGCGCTCGGGCGAGTTCGGGTTCTTCGAGGTCGACGGTGTCGGAGAGCAGCGGACAGAGCGCGCCGATCCGCTCCTCGGCCGCGGCGAGCGCGAAACGGCTGAACGCCGCGAAGGAGTCGGGCTCCTCGGCGGCGGCCGTGTGCGCGTGCGCCACGATCCGCTCCATCACGGCGATGGAGACCTGCTGGATCAGCGTCCGGCGGTCGGCGAAGTTCCGGTACAGCGTGGCGTTGCCGACCCCGGCCCGGCGGGCGATCTCGTCGAGCGGGGCCAGCGCCCCGTACTCGACGAACGCCTCCCGGGCCGCGGCCACGATGCGGGCCCGGTTGCGGGCCGCGTCCGCGCGGCGGGCGGGAGCGGCGGTGGTGACGGTCATGGTGCGCTCCCTTCGAGCGGCGGGCTTCGAACAGCGGGCTTCGAGCGGCGGGGCCTTAGTGGGGATCGTCTCCCCGTTTTGTTGCGGACAGATGTCTAAACGGGGAACTGCTCCCCGGAAATTTCATCATCCGATGTGACCTGCGTCACATTTGTGCCACCACGGACGGGTGACCTTCCGGCGCGTTCCCCCGGACGGAGCCAAAGCCCTGGTCAGGATGGGTCCATGAGCACCGCCAAGCCACGCGCCGAGCGCGCCGCCGAGGCCCGGGTGGCCGCCACCCGGATCGAGGCCGAGGGCGTCGACGGGGTGATCGTCAGCTGGGTCGACAACGCCGGCGTCACCCGGGTCAAGACCGTCCCCGTCCGCGGCCTGGAATCCGCCGCCCGCTGGGGCCTGGGCGCCGCCCCCTGCTTCGACGCCTTCCTGGTCGACGACTCGCTCGCCCCCTCGGGCGGCCCGGTCGGCGACCTGCGCCTGGTCCCCGACCTCACCGGCCTGCACCGCCTCGCCGCCCAGCCCGGCTGGGCCTGGGCCCCCGGCGACCGCTGGACCCAGCAGGGGGAACCCCACCCCGGCTGCCAGCGCCGGTTCGCCCGCCGCACCGCCGATGCGCTCGCCGACCTCGGCCTGGACGTCCGGGCCGGCATCGAGGTCGAGTGGATCGTCGACGGCGGCGAGCCCGGCCCCGCGTACGGCATGCGCCGCCTGATCGGCAACAGCGACTACCTGCGCGACCTGCTGCGCACCCTGCGCGAACAGGAGGTGACCGTCCTCCAACTGCACCCCGAGTACACCGAGGGCCAGTACGAGCTCTCCGTCGCCCCCGCCGGCCCCGTCGAGGCCGCCGACACCGCGCTGCTGGTGCGCCACACCGTCCAGGCCGTCTCGCTGCGGCACGGACTGCGCGCCAGCTTCGCCCCCGCCACCACCCCCGACGGCGTCGGCAACGGCGGCCACCTGCACCTCAGCCTGTGGCGCGACGGCCGCAACCTCGGCCACGGCGGCACCGGCCCGCACGGCCTCACCCGGGAGGCCGAGGCGTTCCTGGCCGGGGTGCTCGCCGAACTGCCCGCGCTGCTCGCCCTCGGCGCCCCGTCCGTCGCCAGCTACCTGCGCCTGGCCCCCGGCCGCTGGTCCGGCCCGCACCACTGCTGGGGCCTGGAGAACCGGGAGGCCGCGCTCCGCCTGATCACCGGCTCCGCGCCCGAGCAGGCCAACGCCGAGATCAAGTGCTTCGACGCCGCCGCCAACCCCTACCTCGCCGTCGGCGGCGTCCTCGCCGCGGGCCTGGCCGGCCTCGGCGCCGCGCTCCGGCTGCCCGCCGAGACCACCGGCGACCCGGACGGCACCGCCCCGCGCCTCCCCGACACGCTCCAGGGGGCCGTCGACGCGCTGCGCAAGTCCGAGGTACTGCGCGCCGCGCTGGGCGAACCGCTCTGGCGGGCCGTCGTCGACGTCCGGGAGGCCGAGATCGCCCGCTTCGCCGACCTCGGGCCCGAGGAGCTCATCGCCGCCGTCCGCTACCGCTACTGAACCGGCCGGGCAGCAGCGGTGGCGGACGGCGCCGGGGTCAGCCCCGGTCCAGCACCGACCAGGCCGGGGACAGCGCCAGCGCCTCCACCTGCCGCTCGGTCAGCGGCAGGCCCCCGCCCCCGGGGTTCGCCACCGTCACCCGCATCAGCAGCCCGCTCGGCCGCAGCAGGGCCACCACCGTCTCGGTCGCCCCCTGCGCGTGCGGCACCGGGCGGTCGGCCGCCGTCCGGATCCGGGTGCCGTCGGGAAGCACCGGCGCCTGCCCGAACCACTCCCGCGTCACCTGGTCGGCCGCCGCGACCTCCACCAGCAGCTCCGCCTCCCGGCCGCCCTCGCCCACCGTCGCCGACTGCTGCGACCAACTGCCGCCGATCTGCTCCACCCGCAGCCCGGCCGGCAGCAGGTCGGCCAGCCGGACGTCCGGGGCCGGGTGGGTGTCCCGGGCCGGCTGCTGCTGCGCCAGCGCGCCCCGCAGACTCCGCCAGGACGGGGCGGAGAGCATGCCGGTCAGCTGCTGCTCCGTCAGCAGCGCCGCCGGGCGGAGCGCCGGGGCGCCGGCGTCCGGGTCCGGGGAGCCGGAGTGCAGGGTCACCCGCAGGCCGTCCGCCGCCTCCAGCGACACCTCCCGGAAGGCGGACTCCGCGTCCGGCAGCGAGGCCGTCGCGAACACCCTCCCGCCGTCGCCGTCGGGCGTCTCGGTGCAGATCCGGTCGTCGGCGCTGCCGGTGCAGCCGAACCCGGGCTTGGCGTGCTTCCAGTCGTCGACCGTCACCGACAGCCGGCTCGGGCCGCTGCCGTTGTCCACCAGCAGCTGCGCCGTGGCGCTGCTGCTCGGGACGGTGCCGGGGCCGTGCGTCGTGCCGGACGAGCGGAGGATCCGCACCCCCGGCGGCAGCACTTCGCCCAGTACCGACACCGTGTGCAGTTCCTCCGGCAGCGCCGCCCCGGCCGCCGTCCCCCCGGTCGGGGAGGGCACGGACGCGGCCGGGCCGACCGCCACCGCCGGGCGCTGCGCCGGCACCGAGAGCGCCGTCAGCGCCCCCACCGCCAGTACCAGCGCGCTCGCGCCGGCCACCAGCGAGAGCTGCCCGCGCTGCCGCCGGCGGCCCCGGACGGCACCCTGCCGGGCCAGCCGCGGCGGGTCGGCGAGGAAGCCCTCGCCGGCCGCCCGGAAAGCCCGGGTCAAACGCTCCTCGAACTCGTGCTCGGACTGCTGTGCGGACATGCGTGATCACCGTCTCTGTGAGCGGGGAAGGGGAAGGGTGGTACGACGGGAGGGCCGACTCCCGTGCGGGGCCGGGCGGTTCAGTGCCGGGCGAGGTCCTCGAGGCCGTCGCCCAGCAGGGCCCGCAGCCGGGCCAGGGCCCGCGAGGTCCGGGTGCGCACCGCGCCCGAACCGCAGCGCAGGATCTCCGCGGTCTCCTCGACGCTGACGTCCTCCCAGTAGCGCAGCACCAGCACCGCCCGGTCGCGCGGCGGGAGGGCGGCCAGCGCCTCCAGCAGCGCCACCCGCAGCGTGCCGTCGCCCTCCGGCCCCGGCAGGTCCGGGACGTTCGCGATCGGCCGCTCCCCGGCGCTGCGCCGCCGGTGGTGGTTGACGAACTGCCGGTACAGCACCCCCTGCGCGTACCCGGCGGGGTTCTCGATCGCCCGCCCGCCGAAGAACCGTCCGGGCCGGCGCCACACCGTGTACATCCGGCTCAGCGTCTCCTGGACCAGGTCCTCCGCGAGATGGGTGTCCCCGCCGGTCAACAGGCAGGCGGAGCGGTAGAGATGCCCGGACCGGTTGGCGGCGAACTCCGCGTACTCCGCGTCCGCGCCGTGGACCGCCTTCGCCACCGGCGCTGTTGGTGCGGGTGTCGGTGCTGTTGGCGCTGGCGCTGGCGCTGGCGTTGGTGTCGGTGCTGTCGGTGTTGGTCTTGCTCTTGGTGCCACGATCACCGTTCCCCCGAGGATCCGTACCCTGTCACCCTTCAGACGCGGTTCCGCGCGCCGAATGTCACAGGGGTTTCCGGAGGCGTCACCCGCGGCCCCTAGAGTGTGGGCGCCGGGGGCCGGGCCGAGGGGACGGAGCGGGGATGTTCTGGGTGGGGCTGCTGCTGTTCGTCGTGGTGGGCGGCGAGTTGGGCGCGGTGGTGCAGGCGGTGACCAGGCTGGGGGACGAGGACGGCGGGGTGATCGCCCAGTTCGTCATCGGGTTCAACCTGGTGCCCTGGACGGCCCTGCTCGCCGGCACCCTGCTGTACGGCGGCCGCCGCCGGCAGGCGGGGCTGCACGTCAAGGGCACGCTGGTGCCCGCGCTCGCCCGGATCGAGGACGTCCGGGCCACCGACGACGCCCCGGACCACAGGCTGGAGCTCGACCTCACCGTGGCCCCGAAGGGCGGCCCCGCGTACCGGGTGCACGGCAGCGCCCGGGTCAACGTGATGCACTTCCACGAGTTCGCCGCCGGGCGCACGCTGGACGTCACCCACGACCCGGAGCGCCCCTGGCGGGTCGAGGTCCCCGCGCGCTGCCCGCAGCGGGGCCAGGTGCCGCTGGACAGCGCACCGGAGAGCAGCCGGGTGCACGAACCGAAGGTCCCGCTGCGCGGGGCGCTGCTCGCCGCGCTGACCGCGGCCGCCGTCGGCGCGGCCGTCTTCCTCCGCGTCCGGGGCGGCTGACCGCTCCCGGGGCCCGGCCGTCCGACCGTCCAACGTCCGACCGCCGGGAGTCGCGGGCCGGTCCGGGCCGGTCCGTCCGTGACGTGCCCGGACCGCCGCTCGTTGCCCAGGGCGCGGACGGCCGGGCGGCCGCCCGGGACGGAGGCGGTGCACGGTGGCGGCAGCGGGAAGCGTGCTGGTGGGGCGGCCCCTGGCGAAGGGCGGGGTGGCGGCCGGGTACGACGCGGTGGTGGTCGGATCCGGGGCCGGGGGCCTCACCGCGGCGGTCTGCCTGGCCCGGCAGGGCCGCCGGGTGGCCGTGTTCGAGCAGCACTACACCGCGGGCGGGTACACCCACGCCTACCGCCGGCGCGGCTGGGAGTGGGACGTCGGCATCCACTACGTCGGGCAGCTGGCGCAGCGCGAACCGGTGCGGGTGCTCTCGGACTACCTGACCGGCGGCGCACTGGAGTGGGCCCCGCTCGGCGACCCCTACGACGAGTACCGCCTGGCCGGCGAGGCGTACCCGGTGCCGGTCGGCCCCGACGCCCACCGGGCGGCGCTGACCGCCCGCTTCCCGGCCGAACGGGCCGGGATCGAGGCGCTGTTCGCCCTGGCCGCGCGCTGCCGGGCGGTCCTGCCGGTGCTCGCGCTCGGGCGCCTGTCCGGCCCGGTCGCGCGCCCGCTCGCCCGGGTGCTGCGCACGGCGGCGGTGCCGCCGCGCGCGCTGCTCCCGGCCCGGGAGGTGGTCGCCGGGCTGATCGGCGACGAGCGGCTGCGGCAGGTCCTGCTCACCCAGGCCGCGCTGCTGCTCGCCGACTCCACCGCCCGGCTGCCGTTCTTCCTGGTCGCCGTGCTGTCCGAGCACTTCCGCACCGGCGCCTGGTACCCGGTCGGCGGGAGCGCCGCGATCGCGCGCGCCATGCTCGACCCGATCCGCGAGAGCGGCGGCGAGGTGTTCGTACGGGCCCCGGTGGCCCGGATCGAACTGACCGGCGGGCGGGCGGCGGGCGTGCTCCTCGCGGACGGCACCCGGGTGCGGGCCCCGGTGGTGGTCGGCGCGGCCGGCGCGCAGAACACCCTCACCCGGCTGCTCCCCGACCCGACCGGGGCCCGCGCGCGGCGGCTGGCCGGGATGCGGTCCGGCTTCCCGTTCGTGGTGCTCTTCCTCGGCCTGGACGGGACACCGGCCGAACTCGGCCTGCCCCGGCACAACCTGCTGGTGACCGACGGCGACTGCGACTCCTTCTTCGACGGCGACCCCGGGCAGCGGACCAGCGGGCTGTTCGTCTCCTTCGCCAGCGCCAAGGACCCGACCTGGGCGGCCCGGCACCCCGGCCGGTCCACCGGCGAGATCCTCGCCTACGTGCGGCCGGAGCTGTTCGAACCCTTCCGGGGCTCGCCCCGGCGCGACCGCGACCCCGGCTACCTCGCCCTCAAGGCGGAGCTGACCGCCGAACTGCTGGAGCGCCTGCACCGCGAACTCCCGCGCACCAGGGGGCGGGTGGCGCACCACGAGCTCGGTACGCCGCTGAGCGCCGAACACTTCGGCGGCTGGCCCGGCGGCAGCCTCTACGGGCTGGCGAAGGACGTGGCCGCGTTCGGCGACGGGCGCCGCCCCGGCCTGGCCGACTGGCTGCGCCCGCGCACCGGGATCGACGGCCTCTACCTGGCCGGCCAGGACTGCCTGGCCGGCGGGTTCCTCGGCGCGGTCACCGGCGGCCTGCTGGCGGCCCACGAGGCGCTGGACCGCACCGGCCGGGCCCGCCTGTGGTCCGCCCTGGCCCGCGGATCGGCCCGCCGGGCGGCCCCGGCTCCCGCACCCGCACCCGCCTGAGGGGCCCGGCACCGCGCGTCCCCCCGATCTCCCGACGCGGCCCCCGGCCGCCCGCACACACCCGAGGCTTCCCGCCGTCCCGGTTTCCGTACCCGCCTCGGCGGTTGCCGCTGTCCCGGATCCCCCGTCCGTCTGACATGGTCCGGTGCCGCGCGTCCTCCCGACCTCCCGACGCGGCCCCCGGCCGCCCGCACACACCCGAGGCTTCCCGCCGTCCCGGTCCCCGTCCCCGCCTCGGCGGTTGCCGCCGTCCCGGATTCTCCATCCGTCTGACGTGGTCCGAGACCGCGTCTCCTCCTGATCTCCTGACGCGGCCCCCGGCCGCCCGCACACACCCGAGGCTTCCCGCGGCCCCGGTCCCCGTCCCCGCCTCGGCGGTTCCCGCCGTCCCGGATCCCGCATCCGTCTGACGTGGCCCGGCACCCGTGGTACGAAGATCGCATGAAGAGCTACTGGGTGGGGGAACGGGTGCGCCTGCGGGCGGTCGAACCGGGGGACGGGCCGCTGCGGGCCCGGCTCAGCGAGCAGGAGGAGCGGCTCGGCGACGCGCTCAACCCGCCGCGCTCGGCGGAGGGCTGGACAGCCCTCGCCCGGGAGGAGGCCGCCGCCGACCCGACCGCCGACACCTACCGGCTGGTCGTCGAGTCGCTCGCCGACGGTGCCGCCGTCGGCGCCGTCAGCGTGCACCGGGCCGACCCGCGCAGCGGCCTGTTCGAGTACGGCGTCACCATCGGCGCCGAGCACCGCCGCCGCGGCTACGCGAGCGAGGCGGCCCGGCTGGTGCTGCGCCACCAGTTCGAGGAGCGCCGCCACCACAAGGCCACCGCCCGGGTGTTCGCCCACAACGAGCCCTCGCTCGCCCTCCAGCGCGGCCTCGGCTTCACCGAGGAGGGCCGGCTGCGCCGACACTTCTTCGTGGCGGGCGAGCACCGGGACGTGGTGCTGTTCGCGATGTTCGCCGAGGAGTTCTTCGCCCGGCACGGCGGCCCCACCGAACTCTGACCACTCCTTGCACGTTTCTGCACGATCGCGCCGGGGCGTGCTCAGGACCGGGGCGTGCTCAGGGCCGGGGCGTGCTCAGGGCCGGGCGGCGAACGGGCCGTCCAGCGCGGCCCACTGGAGCAGCAGGACGGTCTTGCCGTCGGCGATCCGGCCGTCCCGGACCATCGCCAGGGCCTCGGCGAAGGGCAGTTCGAGCACCTCGATGTCCTCGCCGTCCTCCTCCAGCCCGCCGCCGCCCCCGGTCCGGTCGGCCGGCCGGTAGGGCGCCGAGTAGCAGTGCAGGCGCTCGGTGACCGAACCCGGGCTCATGTACGCGTCCAGCACGTGCGTCAGCGGGCCGAGTTCCACGCCCAGTTCCTCCAGGCCCTCGCGGCGCACGGCCGCCGCCGCGTCGCCCGCCTCGCCCGCGTCCAGCAGCCCGGCCGCCGCCTCGATCAGCATTCCGTCCGGGTGCCCGTTGACGTAGGCCGGGTAGCGGAACTGGCGGGTCAGCAGGACGGTGCCGCGCGCGGTGTCGTACGGCAGGACGGCCGCGCCGTCACCCCGGTCGTAGGTCTCGCGCTGCTCGGTGGTCCAACGGCCGTCGCGGCGGCGGTAGTCGAAGGTGGTGCGGCGCAGCACGTGCCAGCCCTGCGAGGTGAGTTCGACCTCGCGCACCCGCACGTCGGGGTTGCGGCGCAGGTCGCGCCCGGCGCGGTCGAGGCCGGTGCGGCCGCGGTGGTCGGGGAGTTCGATCCCCGGGCGGCCGCTCACGCCTCCGCCCGCCGGGCGCGTCGCGGGAGTTCGGCGGCGTCGCGGTAGACCGGCAGGCCGCGGCGGCGGGCGGTGGCCACGTCCTGGTCGGCGCCGGCGGAGTCGCCGGGCAGCCGGAGCACCGCGTCGCAGTGGGCCAGCAGCCGGTCCGCGGCCGGGTAGAGCACCTGCTCGGCCAGCGGGTCGGTGGGCCCCGCGCCGGCCGAGCGGAGCACCGGCAGGGCGATCCACTCGCCGATCACGGGCAGGTGCCCGGCGGCGAAGACCGGCCAGGCGGCCTCCTCCAGCCGGGCCAGGTTGGCGGCCATCGCGGCCGGGTCGCCGCCGGTGCCGGAGCGGTACGGGCCGGCGATCAGGACGAGCATGGGGGAGTCGGTGGCGGAGTCGGCACCGGAGGGGGTCGGGGTGGTTGCTGTCTGCTGGGCCATGGGACGGTACGATACATGCAGAAACGTGAAAGAACAGGAGATAATGCGGATGCTGGCTGCTGAACGGCGCGACCACCTGCTCGAACTGCTCGCCCGGGAGGGCAAGGTGGTGGCCAAGGACGTCGCCGCCGCACTCGGCATCTCCGAGGACAGCGTCCGCCGCGACCTGCGCGACCTCGCCGCCGAGGGGCTCTGCCAGCGGGTCTACGGCGGCGCGCTGCCCGCCTCCCCGGCGATGGCGGGCTACGCCGAGCGGCAGTCGGTGGCACCCGGCGGCAAGCGCAGGGTCGCCGCCGCGGCCGTCGAACTGGTCCGCCCCGGCGGCACGCTGATCCTGGACGGCGGCACCACCGCGCTCGCCGTGGCCGGCCTGCTCCCGCCCGACCTCGACTGCACCGTGATCACCCACAGCCCGACGGTGGTCGCCGCCCTGCTGGACCACCCCCGGGCCGAGCTGTTCCTGCTCGGCGGCCGGATCTTCAAGCACTCCGCGGTCGCCTGCGGCGCCGCCGCCGTCGAGGCCGCGCAGAACGTCTCCGCCGACCTGTGCCTGCTCGGCGTCACCGGCGTCCACCCCGAGGCGGGGCTCACCACCGGCGACGCGGACGAGGCCGCGATGAAGCGCGCCCTGGCCGCCCGGGCCGCGGAGACCTGGATCCTGGCCTCCGCCGAGAAGATCGGCACCGCCTCCCCGTTCCGCGTCCTGCCCTGGGACCGCGTCGCCGGGCTGATCACCGACGCCCCCGCCGACCACCCGGCGCTGGAGCGCCTCACCGCCGCCGGCGTGACCGTCCGGTAGGCGCGCTGAGCAGGCTGCGGCGGATCGAACTCCGGCCGGGGCGAGGGCCGTCGCCCCGGCCGGTTCCCACCGCCCGGCGGCTCGATCCCGATCCCGAGCCCGAGCACGTACGCGGGTGCGAGCGCGTACGCGGGCGGTATGGCCGGTGCGGGCGGTGCGGGCGGGTGCCGCCCGGGGCGGCGGCCGTCAGAGGCGGTCCGGGTGCGGCGTTCCGGCGCCCCGGAGCAGGGTGTCCACCACGAGGGTGGCGAGGGCGTCCGGGTCCGATCCGTCCCGGCGCTGGGCGGCCTGGTGGATCAGCGCGTAGTAGACCTGCCGCGTCCACGGCACGTCGACGTCGGCGCGCAGGACGCCCGCGTCCCGGGCGCGGACGAACAGCCGCTCGCAGGTCTCCCGCACCTCGGCGTGGATGCGCGCCACCTCGGGGTCGGAGGAGGACGCCTGGCTCATCGCGAACCCCCAACCGACCTTTATCGCAAGGACGTTGGCAGTCGTCCGGTAGAGCGCGACCAGGGGCGGGGCGGTGTCGGGGCGGGCCTCCTGCACCGCCGCGGCGAACCGCCGGGTGGCCCACAGCGCCAGGGCGTCGACCAGGGCCTCGCGGGTGGCGAAGCGCCGGTGCACGGTGGTGCGGGCGACGCCGGCGGCCTCGGCGATCTGTTCCATGGTGGCCGCCGGGTCCTGGCCGAGGGTGCGTTCGGCCGCCTCCAGGATCGCCGCCACCGTCCGTTCGGCGTCCGCGCGCAGCGGCTTCCCCGGTGTGCGCCCCGGTGCCCGCGGTGCCCGCGCCTGCGTCCGTTCCTGCGTCCCCGCCTGCGTCCGTTCCTGCCTCTCCATGGCGAAAGCATACGTCGGTGTCATGGTTTCCCGTCTACTTGCATCATTCATGTTGCAAGTTATAGCTTCCGTGCATCCCGACTGATGCGGCTCACGCCCTCACCGAAAGGTCGAGCACATGGAGTACACCCGTCTCGGACGCAGCGGCCTCTCGGTCTCCCGGCTCGTCCTCGGCACCATGAACTTCGGGTCGCGCACCTCCGAGGAGGACAGCCACGCGATCATGGACCGGGCGCACGAACACGGCGTCAACTTCTTCGACACCGCCGACTCCTACGGCGCCCGGCAGGGCGAGGGCCTCACCGAGGAGCTCATCGGCCGGTGGTTCGCCCGGGGCGGCGGCCGCCGCGAGCGGACCGTCCTGGCCACCAAGGCGTACCTCCCGACGGGGGAGCGGCCCAACGAGGGCGGCCTGTCCGCGCTGCACATCCGGCGCGCGGTCGAGGGCTCGCTGAAGCGGCTGCGCACCGACCACATCGACCTCTACCAGATGCACCACATCGACCGGCACACGCCGTGGGAGGAGATCTGGGAGGCGTTCGGCGTGCTGCGCCAGCAGGGCAAGGTGCTCTACTTCGGCTCCTCCAACTTCGCCGGCTGGCACCTCGCCCAGGCGCAGGAGGCGGCCCGGACGCGGCACTTCCTCGGCCTGGTCGCCGAGCAGTCGATCTACAACCTGATGACCCGGTGGATCGAACTGGAGGTGCTGCCCGCGGCACGGAACTACGGCATCGGCGTGATCCCGTACTCGCCGCTGCACGGCGGGGTGCTCAGCGGCGTCCTGCGCAAGCAGCGCGAGGGCCTCGCCGTCCGCAGCGGTTCGGGGACCTGGGCCGCCGCCCTCGACGAGCGCCGCGCGGCCGTCGAGGCGTACGAGGAGCTGTGCGCCCGGCTCGGCGAGGACCCCGCGCACGTCGGCCTGGCCTGGCTGCTCGCCCAGGAGGGCGTCACCGGCCCGATCATCGGGCCCCGCACGATCGGCCAACTCGACGGCGCGCTGCGCTCGTTGGAGATCGAGCTCGACGAGGGGACGCTCGCCGAACTCGACGCGCTCTTCCCGTCCCCCGCCCCCAACCGCGGCGCCAAGGCCGCGCCCGAGGCGTACGCCTGGTGAACCCCGCCGCGCGGTTCAGCGCGGCGCGGCGTCTCAGCGCGGCGCGGCGTCTCAGCGCGGTGCGGAGCCTCAGCGCGGTGCGGCGTCCCGCGTCAGGACGACGACCGGGACCCGGCGCCCGGCCCGCTCCTGGAAGTCCGCGAAGTACGGGGTGTGCCGCAACTGCAGGGCCCAGAGCCGGTCGTGCTCCGCGCCCCCGGCCACCGACGCGGTGACGGGGAAGCTCTCGGTGCCGACCTCGACGCGGGCGGCCGGGTCGGCGAGCAGGTTGTGGTACCAGCCGGGGTGGTTGGCCCGGCCCCCGTTGGCCGCGAAGACCACCAGCCGCCCGCCGTCCTCCAGGTAGGTCACCGGCATGACGCGCGGCTCCCCGCTGCGGGCCCCGGTGGTGGTGAGCAGCAGCAGCGGGACCCCGGCGAAGTCGCCGCCCACCAC
Organism: Kitasatospora sp. NPDC057198; assembly: GCF_042670125.1. Taxonomy (NCBI): domain Bacteria; kingdom Bacillati; phylum Actinomycetota; class Actinomycetes; order Kitasatosporales; family Streptomycetaceae; genus Kitasatospora; species Kitasatospora sp. NPDC057198. Next base: position 13,673 of record NZ_JBHUWH010000014.1, read on the forward strand.
CCCGCCGGCGGAGCGGAACTCGTCGATCACCAGTTGGTTGCGCTGGAGCCGCTCTGACGTCACGTGGGCACCCCTCGGAAAAGCGAACTGACGGTGGGTCACCCAAGCTACGCGCCATCTCGCCCGCCGAGCACCGGATTTCATGCACCGGCACCCGCCCGTCCGGTCAACGCGCCCATCGGGCCCGAGCCGACCTGCCCGGCGGCCCCCTGCGCCCGACCGCCAGGTGTACTGACCACGGAGGTCGGTGGCGGGGTGGAGCGCGGCTTGGTGGGCGATGGCGAGTCCGTCGGTTCGCACGGCCGGGCCGCGCCACTGCTTGAAGCGGTTGTTGCACCGCTCGACGGTCCGAGAGCGGACGGGCGTTGCTGTCGCAGGCCGGGCGAACCTTCGTGCTCGGGCCGCCCCGCGAAGGTCCGCAATCGGACGGACGCATCCGGTCAACACCTCGACCCGTCAAAGAGCCGCGCTCCGGTCGGCGAGCAGGACGGCCGGCAGCAGGCCCTCCAGCACCAGGGCCCGGGGGAGGGTCAGACCGAAGTGCCGCTCCAGCACCCCCAGGCTGGCCCGGTGCACCTCACGGTCCGCTCGCTCCTCGTCGGTCAGACCTTCTGCGCTCAGCAACTCCGCTATTGCGTCCGCGACTTCGGGGTCTCCCGCGACCTTTCCGTTGCCCCAGGAGTCGTCCAGGTGCAGATTGAACGAGCACACCGTCCGGCCGTCCCGGTGGTAGTGGAAGGTCGGCGGCACCGGCTTGCCGTTCTCCTCCTCGTACTCCACCAGGAAGACCTCGGCCCCGCCCGCGGAGATCGCCGGATCGTTCTCGAACTCACCGAACCAGCCCCCGTACGCCACCGCGAAGGTCCACCCGCCGCTCACCCCCAGCCGCAGCCCGATCCCGTCCCAAACGTCCCCGAACTGCTCCTCCAGCGCCTCGACCAGTCCGTCCCCGGTAAGCTCCCCGACCGGCTCCACCGTCCGCTCCGACCACTGGGCCGAGGCCGCGATCCGCGCTGCCAGCTCCTCGACCCCGAGCCCTCGGGCCAGCGTCACGCTGTAGCCGCCGAAGGCGATGCTCTGCGGCTCCGCGAGCCAGGCGATTCCGTCCGTCATGCAGGTGATCCTGTCGCACCACACCGACACACCCCCGCCCCGCGCAACCGGACTGCTCCGAGCCGGCTGCCTGTCCCGTCTCAACGAACTTCGACGCGTCTCGGCGAAGTTCGACCGGCTCGGCGACTTCCGCGCCTGCGGTCGACCACCACCGCTGTTCCCGTGGCCCCCCGGCCTTCGACTCGCACTGCGCGGCCGGTCGCGGTCCCGGTGCCGTTGAGGATCGCGAGCCAGCCGGTCTGGTTGAAGTAGCGAAGAGACACCGCTCCATCACCGCCTCCAGGCAGGTGGAACCCGACTCGCCCCCTGCCGTGCTGTGGTCGAACTTCGCTGAGACTCGCCAAAGTCCGGTGAGACAGGACACCGGCCGCCCACCCGACCCGGTCAAGGAGACATGCCTCAGTGCGGGACGTGCCGTTCGCCGAGGGCGCGCAGGCCCTCGGCGAGGGCGGTGTGCCGGGCCGGGTCGAGGCCGGCGGTCAGTTCGGCGTCGGCGGCCTCGGCGGCCTCGGCGCAGCGGGCCAGCAGGCGGCGGCCCTCGGCGGTGAGGGTGAGGACCTGGCGGCGGCGGTCGTCCGGGTCGCGGAGCCGTTCGACCGCGCCGAGCGCCTGGAGCTGGTCGGCGAGGGCCACCACCAGGCTGGGGGCGACGCCCAGCCGGGAGGCCAGCTCCTGCTGGGAGGCGGCGGGCCCGGCGTCCAGCGCGGCCAGCAGTCCGGCGTGCTTGGGCTTCAGGCCGAGCGCCTCGACCCGGGCCGCGAAGCGGTCGGCGGCCAGGGCGCCGAGGGTGCCCAGGTTGAAGACGAGGCTGGCGCGGAGGGCGGCCGAGCCCTTGACATCGCTCATGCCCAGAATGGTAGCTTCCCCATATCGTTCATAGATCGAATGATTCAGGGGGAGATGGAATGAGCGTGCTGTCGACGGCCAACGCGCTGGCCGCACTGCTGAGCGCGGGATCGAGCGCGGCGGGGGTGCTCCGGCCCGGCCTGGCACTGCCCGCCGGCGAACCGGCCACCGCCGGGGTGCACCTGTACGCGCGGGCCTACGCCGCCCGGGCGCTCCCGCTGGGGGTGGCCACCGCGGCGGCGGTGTGGACGGGCGGGGCGGCGGCCGGGCCGCTGCTGCTGGTCTCCGGTCTGGCCCAGGTGGCCGACTCGGCGATCGGCTTCCGGCAGCGCAATCTCGGCATGGGCATCGGCGCCGGCGCGTGCGCCGTCCTGCACCTGCTCTCCGCCTGGTGGGTGACCCGGTGAGCGCCGCGGTGGGCACCACGGGCCTGACGGCACTGGACGCGGCGGCCTTCGCGGCCGAACTGGCGGTCTACGCGGCGGCCGCCGGGTGGGCCTGGCTCGGGCCGGGCCGGCGGCCGGTGCGGCTGGCGGCGGCGGTCGGCGCGGTGGTGGGGCTCGCCCTGCTGTGGGGGTGGTTCGCGGCCCCGACGGCCGACCGGCCGCTGCACGGCGCGGCCCGGGTGGCGTTCGAGCTCTGCTGGTTCGGTGCGGGCGCGGCGGCCGCGCTGCACACGTACGCCCGCCGGAGGCGGTCGGGGTGAGCTGCGCGGCCGCGCTCCACCTGACGGTCCGTCAGTTGACGGCGGCCAGGTGGTTCTTGAGGCCCTGGCCGAACGCGGTCGGGGTGCCGTCGAAGCTGGAGATCAGCGACGGGCCCTGGCCGCAGTCCCAGGTGTTCCACGTCCAGCCGAGGTAGGAGACCTTGGCGGCGTCGGCCCAGGACATCACCTGGTCGATGAAGGAGTGGGCGCAGTCGTTCTCACCGATCTCGCCGACCACCACCGGGACCTGGGCGGCCAGCGGTGCCACGGTCGAGTTCCAACAGGACTGGCTGGAGCAGGTGTTGAAGTTGTACACGTGCCAGGACGCGGCCAGGTTGCCCGCCGGGTCGTTCGGCTTGTGGGCGAGCCACTGGCCGAGGTCGTTGGAGTAGGCCAGGCCGCCGAGCAGGATCACGTTGTTCGCGCCGGCCGTGCGGACGGCGTTCACCAGCGTCTGCATGCCGCTGACCGGGTAGTTGATGCCGGGGCAGGCGCTGCCGCCGTCCCGCCAGCAGTTCCACGCCTGGTCGATGCCGGAGACGGCGCGGTCCGCGTAGGGCTCGTTGAGCAGGTCGAAGACCACCGAGGGGTCGTTCTTGAAGGTGCTGGCGACGGAGGACCAGAAGGTCGCCGCGCCGGCGCCCGGCATCGGCTTCTGGCAGGTCGAGTTGACGTCCGAGCAGCCCGAGGAGTTGCCGGTGTAGAGGCCCTGCGTCCAGTGCAGGTCGATGATCGGGGTGAGCCCGGCGTCGCGCAGCGCGTAGACGAAGTTCTTCACCGCGGTGCGGTAGTTCTCGCCCGCGTACTCCGGCTTGACGTTGGCGTAGCCGTTCCAGCAGTCCTCGTTGACCGGGACGCGGACGGCGTTGGCCTTCCAGCTCTTGATCGCGGCGATCGAGGCGGCGTCCACCGGCCCGTCCGAGAAGCCGTAGCCCTGGACGCACATGAACTCCATGCCGGAGCGGTTCACGCCGCGCAGGACCACCTGCTTGCCGTTGGCGTCCACCAGCTGGTTGCCGGAGACGTGCAGCGCCGGGGCCTTGCCGTCCCCGGTGCCGGTGCCGGTGCCGGTGCTCGACGAGGCGGAAGCGGATGGCGCGGGGGACGCCGAGGCCGAGGCGGACGCCGACGCCGAAGCGGAGGCTGAAGCCGACGGAGACGCGGACGCGGACGCGGACGCGGAGGCCGACGCGGAGGCCGACGGCGAGGGGCCCGCCGCGCCGTTGCAGGCCACGCCGTTGACAGTGAACGAGGTGGGGGCCGCGTTGGTGCCGCTGTAGGCGAAGTTGGCGCCCGCGCTGATCGAGCCGCCGGCCGCGAGGGTGGCGGCCCAGGCGGGGGCCGTGACGGTGACGTTCTTGCCGGACTGGCTCCAGGTGCCGTTCCAGCCGCTGCCGGAGAGGGTCTGGTTGCCGGTGTAGGAGTAGCCGACGCTCCAGTTGTCGATCGCGGTGGTGCCCGCGTTGGTAACTTTCACGTTCGCGGTGAAGCCGCTGCCCCAGTCGTTCGTCGTGTAGTCGACGGAGCACTGGACGCCGGCGGCGGCCGCGGGGCCCGCGCCGGTGAGGGCGAGGGTGGCCGCGGCGGTCGCGGCCAACGCCGAGACCAGCGCCAGGGTGGTGGTGCGGACGGACATGTCCGACTCCTCGAAGGAGGGGGAAATGGGCGCGCTCCCACAGGCCCGCCCCGAACCCTAGTCGGGGGTAAGGCAGTTGCCAACCGGCCTCGGCTGCGCACTCCCTTGACAGTGCGCGCACCCCTCCCGATATTTGGGAGCGCTCCCACAGAACGACCCCCGGTGGACCGCTCGGAAGGCACCCCCTGCCGACCGTCCGGACCCACCCCCTGCACGACCGTCCCCGGACTCCCCCACCCACCCCCTCCGAGGAGCCGTCATGTCGTCCCCGACCCGTCACCGGGTGCCCCGAAATCGCGTCCCGGCGCTCGCCGCCGCCCTCACGCTGCTGGCCACCGGCCTGTCGACCGCGATCGCCGTCCCGGCGTCCGCCGCCGTCGTCCAGTGCTCCGTCGACTACACGACGAACGACTGGGGCAGCGGCTTCACCGCCAACGTGGCGATCAACAACAAGGGCACCGCCGCGCTCAACGGCTGGACGCTCACCTACTCCTACGCCGGCAACCAGACGCTCTCCGGCAGCGGCTGGAACGGCACCTGGAGCCAGTCCGGCAAGAACGTCACCGTCGTGGCCCCGGCCTGGGCCGGCACCATCGCGGCCGGCGGCTCCGCCACCGCGGGCGCCAACTTCTCGTACAGCGGCACCAACACCGCGCCGACCGCCTTCGCGGTCAACGGCACCAGCTGCACCGGCGCGCACGCGGCCCCGACCACCGCGCTGACCAGCCCCGCCCCGGGCGCCAACTACCAGGCGGGGGCGGCCATCCCGCTCTCGGCCACGGCCAGTGCGGCGGACGGCGCGAGCATCAGCAAGGTCGAGTTCTACGACAACACCACGCTGATCGGCACCGCCACCACCGCCCCGTACACCTACAGCTGGACGGGCGCGGCCAGCGGCAACCACTCGATCTACGCCAAGGCGTACGACAGCCTGGGCGCGAGCAGCGAGTCGACCCCCGCGGGCATCACGGTGGCGACCGGCCCGGCGATCAGCGCCACCCCGCTGACCCTGTCGGTCAACCAGGGCAAGACCGGCAGCTTCGCCGTCAAGCTCACCAGCCAGCCGAGCGCCAACGTCACCGTCACCACCACCCGGACCTCGGGCAACACCGGCCTGTCGATCAGTTCCGGCGCGACGCTGACCTTCACCCCGAGCAACTGGTCCACGGCGCAGAACGTCACGCTCGCCGCCGACGCCTCCTCCACCGGCTCGGCCACCTTCACCTCCTCCGCCACCGGGTACACCTCCTCGGCGGTCACGGTGACCGAACTGGCCGCCGCCTCGGGCGTGTACAACGACCGGTTCCTGCAGCTGTACAACAAGATCAAGGACCCGGCGAACGGCTACTTCTCGCCGGAGGGCATCCCCTACCACTCGGTGGAGACCCTGCTGGTCGAGGCCCCCGACCAGGGCCACGAGACCACCTCGGAGGCGTACTCGTACCTGCTCTGGCTGGAGGCCCAGTACGGCCGGGTCACCCAGGACTGGACGAAGTTCAACGCGGCATGGACGCTCATGGAGACGTACATGATCCCGGGGCACGTCGACCAGCCGACCAACTCGTTCTACAACGCCTCCAAGCCGGCCACCTACGCGCCCGAGCGCCCGCTGCCGAGCGACTACCCGGCCGCGCTGGACACCTCGGTCACCTCGGGCAGCGACCCGATCGCCGGTGAGCTGAAGAGCGCGTACGGCACCGACGACATCTACGGCATGCACTGGCTGCAGGACGTGGACAACGTCTACGGCTACGGCAACGCGCCCGGCAAGTGCGAGGCCGGCCCGTCCGACACCGGCCCGTCGTTCATCAACACCTACCAGCGCGGCGCGCAGGAGTCGGTGTGGGAGACCATCCCGCAGCCCACCTGCGACAAGTTCACCTACGGCGGCAAGAACGGGTACCTGGACCTGTTCGTCAAGGACAACTCCTACGCCAAGCAGTGGAAGTACACCGACGCGCCGGACGCCGACGCGCGCGCCATCCAGGCCGCGTACTGGGCCGACACCTGGGCCAAGGCGCAGGGCAACGGCTCGCAGGTGGCCACCACGGTCGCCAAGGCCGGCAAGATGGGCGACTACCTGCGGTACGCGTTCTTCGACAAGTACTTCAAGCAGATCGGCAACTGCGTCGGTGCCAGCGCCTGCGCGCCCGGCAGCGGCAAGACCTCCGAGCACTACCTGCTGTCCTGGTACTACGCCTGGGGCGGCGCCACCGACACCTCGGCCGGCTGGTCCTGGCGGATCGGCGACAGCGCGGCGCACGGCGGCTACCAGAACCCGATGGCCGCGTACGCGCTGGTCAACAACCCGGCGATGGCCCCCAAGTCGGCCACCGGCAAGTCCGACTGGACCACCTCGATGGCCCGCCAGGTCGAGTTCACCCAGTGGCTGCAGTCCAACGAGGGCGCGATCGCGGGCGGCGCGACCAACAGCTGGGAGGGCGACTACGGCACCCCGCCGGCCGGCACCCCGACCTTCTACGGGATGTTCTACGACGAGGCGCCGGTCTACCACGACCCGGCCTCCAACCAGTGGTTCGGCTTCCAGGCATGGGGTCTGGAGCGGATGGCGGAGTACTACTACTCCAGCAACGACCCGAAGGCCAAGGCCATCCTGGACAAGTGGGTGACCTGGGCGCTGTCCCAGACCACCTTCAACGCGGACGGCACCTACCGGATCCCGTCCACGCTGGCCTGGAGCGGCAAGCCGGACACCTGGAACGCCGCCTCCCCCGGCGCCAACAGCGGCCTGCACGTGAGCGTCGTCGACTACACCAACGACGTCGGCGTGGCCGGCTCCTACGCCAAGCTGCTGTCGTACTACGCGGCCAAGTCCGGCAACACCGCCGCCAAGTCCGCCGCGCAGAAGCTGCTCGACGGCATGTGGGCCAACAACCAGGACGCGCTGGGCATCTCGGTGCCGGAGACCCGGACCGACTACAGCCGCTTCAACGACTCGCTCTCGGTGCCGAGCGGCTGGACCGGCACCATGCCCAACGGCGACCCGATCAACAGCACCTCCACCTTCCTGTCGATCCGGTCCTGGTACAAGAACGACCCGTCGTTCGCCAAGGTCCAGGCGTACCTGAACGGCGGCGCCGCGCCGACCTTCACGTACCACCGGTTCTGGGCGCAGGCCGACATCGCGACGGCGATGGCGACCTACGGTGAGCTGTTCGGCGGCTGATCCGGCGGCCACCACCGGCGGTTGACCCGCCGTCACCCGAGCGCGAGTGCCCGGTCCGACCGACAGCGGACCGGGCACTCGCCCGTTATGAGGAGATTCCTTTACTACCTCTTGATTTTTGTCATATCTGGTGAATAGTCTCCCGGCCATTCGGACGCCGTCGATCACCCTCGATCGCGCCGCCGCCACTCGGGAGGGTCAACCCCTATGAGAGTTCCCCGGATCCGCCGTTCCGCACTCACCACCGCCGCGGCCTGTCTCGCACTCGCCACGACCGGAGCGCTGGCCCTGCCCGCCGCCGCGGCCGCGGCCGAGACCGCCGACGGCCCGCTGCTCAGCTACGTGGTCAACACCAGGGCCAACCACGGCCAGACCCAGAAGGCCGAACGCGAGGTCAGGGCGGCCGGCGGCACCGTGGTCGCCTCCTACGAGCAGATAGGCGTGGTGATCGCCCACTCCGCGGACCCGGGCTTCGCGGCCAGGCTCCGCAAGTCCAAGACCGTCGACTCGGTCGGCGCCAGCCGCACCGCGGGCATCCAGGCCGGCGGCGCGGAGGGCGTCGTCCAGGAGGCCGAAGTGCCCGCCGGCGCACCCGCCGACGGCAGCGAACCGCTCTGGGCCAACCAGTGGGACATGCGGCAGATCGGCGTCGACCGGGCGCACGGGACCACCCTCGGCAGCCGCTCGGTGGTGGTCGGCGTGCTCGACTCCGGCATCGACGCCACCCACGAGGACCTCGCCGCCAACGTCGACCCGAAGCTCTCCGCGTCCTGCCTCGGCGGCCGCCCCGACACCGACTGGCAGTCCTGGCAGCCCACCACCAGCAGCCACGGCACCCACGTGGCCGGCACCATCGCCGCCGCCAAGAACGGCAAGGGCGTCGAGGGCGTCGCGCCCGGCGTCCGGCTGGCCGCCGTCAAGGTGGTCGACGACGGCGGGTTCATCTACCCCGAGTACGCGATCTGCGGCTTCGTCTGGGCCGCCGAGCACCACTTCCAGGTCACCAACAACAGCTACTACGTCGACCCGTGGATGTTCAACTGCGCCGGCGACCCCGACCAGGCGGCCGTCAGCGAGGCCGTCCGCCGGGCCGTCGACTACTCCCGCCGCAACGGGGTGCTGAACATCGCCGCCGCGGGCAACGAGAACATCGACCTGGCGCACAAGACCGTCGACGTCTCCAGCCCCGACGACACCGACCCGGCCCCCCGGCCGATCGACGACAGCTGCCTCGACCTGCCCGCCGAACTGCCCGGCGTGGTCGCGGTCTCCGCGATCGGCGCCAAGGGCGACAAGGCGTACTACTCCAGCTACGGGCTGGGCAAGGTCACCGTCGCGGCCCCCGGCGGCGACAGCCGCTACCAGGTGCCCGACACCCCCGACGGCCGCGGCTCGGTCCTGTCCACCCTCCCCGGCGGCAAGTACGGCTACAGCTCCGGCACCTCGATGGCCTCCCCGCACGTGGCGGGCGTCGCCGCGCTGCTCGCCTCCACCCACCCGTGGGCCGGGCCCGAGGTGCTGCGCGCCCTGCTGGTCGGGCAGGCCGACCCGCACGCCTGCCCGTCCGGCGTCTTCGACCCGGGCGGCACCGGCGAGTACAAGGCCACCTGCGAGGGCAGCGAGGGCGACAACGGCTTCTACGGCGCGGGCGTGGTCTCCGCCGCCAAGGCGGTCGACCGGTGGCGCAACTGACGCCCGGTCAGTAGCTCACTCCCCGCCGACGTGCCGGGACCAGTCCGGCTCCACCGGAGCCAGGCCGGCCCGGTTCGGCACCTGCTTCAACCAGGCCGGACGGGCCGCCAGCCGCGCGGCGGCGGCCCGCTCCTCGGCGGCCCGGATCTGCTCGGGCGTCGCGAAGCCCTCCGGCAGCCAGGCCGCCGAGTGCGCCACCCGGGCGGCCAGGTGCGCCACGTACGCCTCCCGCACCGCGGCCGGCGAGTCGAAGCCCGGCTCGCCGGCCAGCCAGGCGTCCGGCACCAGCGCGGTGACCTCGCGCAGCAGTTCCGGCGTCACCAGCGGCGCCAGCGCGGCGTCGGCGGCCGCCAGGTCCGGGGCGCAGCCGCCCAGCGCGTGGCCGCTCAGGTCGTAGCGCCTGTGCACCGAGGCGGGCGCGGTGGCCCAGCGGTGGTGGAAGACCAGGCCGGCGCCGTTGTCGATCAGCCACAGCCGCCCGTGCCAGACCATCAGGTTGGGGTTGTGCACGCTGCGGTCGACGTTCCCGGTCAGCGCGTCCAGCCAGACCACCCGGCCCGCCTCGGCGGGGGAGACCTCGATCATCCCCGGCCGGAAGTCCCGCGCGCCCGGCAGCAGGTCCATCCCCAGGTTGCGCCCGGCACTGGCCCGCAGCAGGTCCTGGATCTCCTGGTCCGGCTCGTCCGCGGCCACCGCCGGGTCGAAGTCCACCAGCACCAGCGGCGGCACCCGCAGCCCCAGCCGCCGCGCCAGCTCGCCCACGACCACCTCGGCCACCAGCGCCTTCACGCCCTGCGCCGCCCCGGTGAACTTCACCACGTACGTCCCCAGGTCGTCGGCCTCCACCACCCCGGGCACCGACCCGCCCGCCCGCAGCGGGTCGACATAGCGCAGCGCCTTCACCTCATCGAGCATCCGCCCAGCCTAACGCGGCGTGAGCCCCCGGGTTTGGCGGCCGTCCGGGTCGGTGATTGGGTGGGGCCGACCGTCGAGCAGCCGACCGAGGAGAAGTGAAGCGATGGGCAAGGTGCACGCCGCCACCGAGCGGACGTACGGGGCCGGTCCGGCCCGGGTGTACGAGGTGCTGGCCGACTACGCGGTGGTCCGGCCGAAGCTGCTGCCCGCGCAGTACAGCGAGTACGAGGTGCGGGCGGGCGGGCAGGGCGCCGGGACGCAGGTGCACTGGAAGCTGCAGGCGACCGAGAAGCGGGTGCGCGACTGCCTGTTCACGGTGTCGGCGCCCAGCCCGGAGAAGCTGGTGGAGACCGACGCCAACTCCTCGATGGTGATCACCTGGACGGTGTCGGCGGTCGGCGAGAGCGGCAGCAGGGTCACCGTGGAGGCGAGCTGGACGGGCGCCGGCGGCATCGGCGGCTTCTTCGAGCGGACGTTCGCCCCCAAGGGCCTGAACCGGATCCACGACCAGGTGCTGGCCAACCTGGCGGCCGAGCTCGGCTGAGCCCCCCTGGCGGTAGGACACCCGTACGGCGCGTCAGCCGTACGGGTGTCCGGCTTCCCCGGACGGGTGAAACGGGCCCGGTCGGGGGTTGCCGCCAACTTAGGCTCCGGGCCGTGCAGATGACGATCCTTCATGTGTCCCAGCCGGTCGACGGCGGGGTGGCCCGGGTGGTGGTGGACCTGGTGCGCGGGCAGCGCGCGGCGGGGTGCCGGGTCCTGGTGGCGTGTCCCCCCGGCGGCCGGCTCGCCCGCGAGGCCGCCGCGGCCGGCGCCCGGGTGCTGGACTGGCCCGCCGAACGCTCGCCCGGCGCGGGCGTCGCCGGGGAGACCTGGCGGCTGCGCCGGATCATCCGCCGCACCGGCCCGGACGTGCTGCACCTGCACAGCGCGAAGGCCGGGCTGGCCGGTCGGCTGGCGGCCCGCGGCACCCCGCCCACCGTGTTCCAGCCGCACGCCTGGTCGTTCGCGGCGGTGGACGGCGCGATGGCCGAGGCCAGCCTGCGCTGGGAGCGGCACGCCACCCGCTGGGCCCGCACCGTGCTGTGCGTCAGCGAGCGGGAGCGGGCGGACGGCGCGGCGGCCGGGCTGGTCGCCGACTGGCGGGTGGTGCCCAACGGCGTCGACCTGGAGCACTTCGCGCCCGCCGACCCGGCCTCCCGGCGGGCCGCCCGGATGACCCTGGGCCTGGACCAGGCCGACCCGCTGGCGGTGTGCGTGGGGCGGCTGTGCCGGCAGAAGGGCCAGGACGTGCTGCTGGACGCCTGGACGAGGGTGCAGCTGGCCCGCCCGGCGGCCCGGCTGGTGCTGGTCGGCGGCGGTCCGGACGCGGAGGCGCTGGCCGAGCAGGTCCGCTCGCTGCCGGACCCGTCCCGGGTGCGGATGGTGGGCGACGTGGCCGACCCGCGGCTGTGGCTGGCGGCGGCCGACCTGGCGGTGCTGCCCTCGCGCTGGGAGGGCATGGCGCTGGCCCCGCTGGAGGCGATGGCCTGCGGGCGGCCGGTGCTGCTGACCGACGTGCCGGGCGCCCGGGAGTGCCTGCCGCCGGGGGAGCGGGAGCGCGCGGTGGTGCCGCCGGAGAATTCCGGTGCGATGGCCGAACGGCTGGTCGAATTCCTGGGCGACCGGATCGAATGCGAAAGGCGCGGAGTTCTGGCCCGGTCGCACATGACAGATCATCACGATATTCGCGGGGTGATTCAGCAGGTGGCGGCGGTCTACCGGACGATTGTTCGGAGCGGCGCGGTGCCGGTGGGCCGCGCGGACCGTGTCCCGCAGCGGTTCTGATCGTTTGTCAGACCGTGAACGCCCGCCCGCGCAGGTGCGGCTTTCTTTCCTGAATGTCTGATTATTGGGCGGGTGGAATGAAATGGCATGTCAGGCCCTGCGCGCCGGTCGGCGTTCGGTAATGTCTGATTTTGCCTGCTTCGTCCCCATTATCGGCAGCGAAATGGTCGACGGCCTTTCACGGCAGCAGGTGCTTACCTGGACCGCGTCCACCGGGCCGGGGCGCCGAGCCGGTGCGCGTCCGGTCCGACAGCCCGGCCGCGGCGGGTACACAGCAGGGAGTTCGTGCGCTGATGACCATTGACCACGAGAGCGTGCCGCGACCGGGCAGAACGCTGACGGGCCCCGGCCGGCCCGGCGCCCGGCCGGAGGGCCGTCCCGGCACCGGCGTCCTCGACCGTCCCGGCGCCCGGACGAAGAGCCGCCCGAAGTCCAGGACCGCCGCGCCCCGGACCTCGCCCGGCGTCGGCCGGCACCGCGGTCGGCTGCACTCCCGGGTCGCCCTGCCGCTGTCCCTGGCCGCCGCCGACGCGCTCGCCGTCGGCCTGGCCGCGGCCGCCACCACCCCCGCCGGCACCCGCCCGATCGCCACCGCCGCCCTGCTGCTGCCCGCCCTGCTCCCGCTCAACCTGGCCGGCGGCCTCTACCGCAGCCGGCTCAGCCTGTCCGCGCTCGACGAAATGCCCGCCCTGGCCGCCCGCGCCGCCGTCGCCACCGCCTTCGCGATCACCGCCGACGCCTGCCTGGCCGGCCGCTGGGCCGACCTCGGCCCGGTCAGCCCGCTGCGGCTGCTCGCCCTGCTGCTGCTGGTGCTCCCGCTCGCCGCCCTCGGCCGGGCCTTCGTCCACCACCTCACCCGCCGCTCCCGCCGCCGCCGCCCCAGCCCCGTCCTGATCCTCGGCGCCGGCGAGCTCGGCCAGCGGATCGCCGCCGTGCTCACCGCCCGCCCCGAGTACGGCCTGCGCCCGGTCGGCTACCTCGACCCGGACCCGGTGCTGCTCCCGCCCGGCTCCCCGCTGCCGGTGCTCGGCGGCCGCGAGGTGCTCGGCCGGGTGCTGCGCCGCTACCGGATCCACCACGTGCTGGCCACCGCCGGCGCCGCCGACGAGGCCGACACCCTGGCCGCGCTGCGGCACGCCGCCCGGCTCGGCTGCCAGGTCTGGCTGGTGCCCGGACTGCGCGAGTTCGACTCCGTCCAGGGCGCCGGCGACCACCTGTGGGGCTTCCCCTGCCTGCGCCTGGGCCCGCCCGCGATGCGGCGCGGCGGCTGGATCGTCAAGCGCGGCTTCGACATCGCCTCGGCCGGCCTCGGCCTGCTGCTGATCTCCCCGCTGCTGGCCGCCTGCGCCCTCGCGGTGCGCTGGGACACCGGCCCCGGCGTGCTCTTCCGCCAGCAGCGCACCGGCCTGGACGGCAAGGTCTTCACCGTCCTCAAGTTCCGCACCCTGCGCCCCTCCAACGAGCACGAGTCGGCCACCCGCTGGAACATCTCGCAGGACCACCGGATGGGCCCGATCGGCAAGTTCCTCCGCAGGACCTCGCTGGACGAGCTGCCGCAGCTGTGGAACGTGCTGCGCGGCGACATGAGCCTGGTCGGCCCGCGCCCCGAGCGCCCGTACTTCGTCATGCGGTTCGGCCAGGCGTACCCCGAGTACGCCGACCGGCACCGCGTCCCGGTCGGACTGACCGGGCTGGCCCAGGTCAACGGCCTGCGCGGGGACACCTCGATCGAGGACCGGGCGCGCTTCGACAACCGCTACATCGAGGGCTGGAGCCTGTGGGGGGACGCCAAGGTCCTGCTCCGCACCGCCGCCCTGGTGGTCCGCCCGGACGGGAGCTGAACCCATGGCCATCGCCCTCCGACCGCCGCGCCGAGAAAGCCGGTCGGCCGCAATAGTCCAGCCCCGGCCGAGCTGGCTCGCGGCCGCGACGGTCCTCCTGGTGTGCGTGCCGACGGGGGAGAAGGACGTCACCGCGTCCGTGCACGTCACCCCGGCCGACCTCGCCTCGCTGGCCCTGGTCGGGCTGATCGCCCTCGACCTGCTGCGCGGCCGGCTGCCCCGGCTCGACCCGGCCGCCTGCGCGCTGCTGGGCGGCGTGGTGCTGGCCGCCGCCGTCGCCACCGTGCACTCCATCGACCCGGCGAGCAGCGTCACCGGCTTCGTCCGGCTGGTGCAGATCTTCGTGCTCGTCCCCGCCGCGGTGCTGCTCGCCGTCCGCGACACCCGCGACCGCCGCCTGGTGCTCGGCTCCTTCGTGCTGGCCGCCCTGATCGAGGGCGCCGTCGGCGCGAACCAGTACCTCACCCGCACCGGCGCCTCCTACACCGGCCAGCCGATCCGCGCCATCGGCACCTTCGGCGCCCTCGACGTCATGGCGATGTCCACCGTCGTCTCGTACGGGCTGCTGGCCGCCCTCGGCCTGGCCCTCGCCGAGCGCCGCCCCGGCGGCAACCGCTGGCTGCGCCGCGCGATGTGGGCGAGCGCCGCGTTCCTGGCCTTCCCGCTGGCCGTGTCGTTCAGCCGGGGCAGCTGGATCGCCACCGCCGTCGCCGCCGGCGTGCTGCTGCTGCGCGCCGACGCCCGGCTCGCCGTCAAGGGCGTGCTGGTCGGCGCCGCCGCCGCGGTGGTGCTGGTCGGCGGCCTCGGCCTCGGCGCCTCCGGCGTCACCGAACGGCTCAGCTCGATCGGCTCGGTCTCCGCCGCCCCCGACCAGTCGGTCTCCGACCGCTACGACCTGTGGGGCACCGCCGGCCGGATCTGGCAGGACCACCCGGTCACCGGCGCCGGCCCCAAGGCGTTCCAGCAACTGCGCGACAGCCACGCCCCGCTGCGGCTGTCCTCCGGCAGCGACGCCGCCGACCCCACCATCGGCTTCCAGCGCGAACCGCTGCTCTCCCCGCACAACATGTACTTCCTGGTGCTCAGCGAACAGGGCCTGCTCGGCGCGGTCGCCTACCTGGCCCTGTTCCTCGCCCTGCTGCTCGGCTGCCTGCGCCGCGCCACCGGCCCCGGCCTGGCCGCGCTCGCCCTGCTCTGCTGGGTGCTCTGGGACTTCCTCTACGCCGACATCGGCGGCACCACCACCGTGCTGACCTCCGTGGTGCTCGGCCTGGCCGCCCGCACCGCCTTCCCCGGCCCGGACCCCGACTCCCGCGAAGCGGACGGCGCATGACGACAGACCAGCCGGTGGCCCGGCCCGCCACCGCCACCACCGCCGTCCCCGCCCCGCGTCCGGGCCCGGGAGCGGCCGCCGAACCGGCCAGACGCGGCTTCCTGGCCAAGGCGTTCGGCGTCACCGCGCTGCTCAGCGCGGCCGGCTCCGCCCTCGGCCTGCTCCGCGACCTGCTGCTGGCCCGCTACTTCGGCGCCAACCAGGGCACCGACGCCTTCCTGGTCGCCTGGACGGTGCCGGAGACCGCCGCGCCGCTGCTGATCGAGGACGCGATGGCGTTCCTGATGGTCCCGGCCTTCAGCCTGGCCCTCGTCCTGCGCGAGGAGCGCCCCCAGGGCCCGGACCCGGTACGGCAGTTGACCCGCTCCACGCTGCCCTGGCTGCTGCTCGCGCTGTGCACCCTCTCCGGCGCCGTCGCGCTCGGCGCCCCCCAGCTGGTCGACCTGCTCGCCCCCGGCCTGGCCGACCCGCAGCTCGCCGTCACCTGCACCCGGATCACCGCGCTCACCATCCTCCCGTTCGGCGTCGCCGGGTACCTGGCCTCCGCACTGCGCGCCCTGCACTCCTTCACCGCGCCCGCCGTCATCTACGTGATGTACAACCTGGGCATCCTGGCGCTGCTGCTCAGCGGCCACCGGCTGCTCGGGGTGCGCTCCGCCGCGATCGGCGTCGCGGTCGGCAGCGCGCTGATGGCGGGCGTGCTGCTGCTGCCGTTCGCCCGCCGGCTGCGCTCCGGCGGGCGGCGGCGCGGACTGCGCCGGGGCGCCGCCCGCCGGCTGGTGCTGATCCCGCTGGCGCTGCTGCCGGTCGCCGCGTTCACGCTGACCCGGCAGGCCCAGGTGTTCATCGAGCGCTACCTCGGCTCCGGCCTGCCGCCCGGCACCATCTCGCACCTCAACTACGCCGCCAAGATCAGCCAGTTGGCGATGACCTCGGCGATCCTGATCGTCACCGTGACCTTCCCGGTGGTGGCCCGGGCGATGGCCGCCGGGGACTTCACGGCGGCCCGCGACCGGGTCGAGAAGGACCTCGGGCAGGCCGCGGCGCTCGTCCTGCTCGGCACCGCCTTCCTGATGGCCTGCGCCCCCGCGCTGGTCGCCCTGCTGTTCCAGCGCGGCGCGTTCGGCCCGGCCGACACCTCCGCCACCGCCGCCGTGATCCGGGTCTACTCCTTCGGGCTGCCCGCGCAGGCGATGATCGGTGTGATGGTCCGGCCGTACTTCTGCGTCCGCCCGGTGGTGCGCCGCGCCGACACCCCGCGCGCCGAGGGCGACCGGATCACCTGGCCGGACTGGTACCCGGTCGGCGCGATGCTGCTCGGGCTGGCCGTCACCGTCGCCGTCGGCGTCGGCGCCACCCCGCACTTCGGGGCGCTCGGCCTGGCCGCGGGCAACGCCGCCGGCATCACCACCACCGCCGCGCTGCTGATGCGCGGCCTGATGCTGCGCGGCGTCGCGCTGCGGCTGCCCCGGGTGCTCGGCGGTCAGGCCCGGCTGCTGGGCGCCGCCCTCGCCGCCGCCGTCCTCGGCTGGCTGGCCGCCCGGACCACCGGCGGCCCGCTGCCCGCCGCACTGCTCGGCGGCACCACCGTGCTGCTGGTCTTCGCCGCCCTCGGCGCGCTGTTCGGCGCCGCCGAGGTACGCGGTCCGGTGCTCGGCCTGCTGGCCCGGGCCCGCCGCCCGCGGCCCGTCCCGTCCACCGCCGCCGAAGGGAAGCCGCACCATGGCCGCTGATCCCCGCCTGCCGGCCCAGGCAACCGCCCCCAGGCTCGCGCCCTGGATCCTGATGTACCACTCGGTGGCCGAGGAGGACGAGGACCCGTACCAACTCACCGTCACCCCCGAGCGGTTCGCCGAACAGATGGACTGGCTGCACCGCACCGGCCGGCGCGGCGTCAGCGTCCGCGAACTGCTCACCGCGCAGGCCCGCGGCCGGGAGTCCCGGCTGGTCGGCCTGACCTTCGACGACGGCTACGCGGACTTCGCCCGGCACGCCGTCCCGGTGCTGCGCGAGTACGGCTTCACCGCCACCGCGTACGTCGTCCCCGACCTGCTCGGCAGCGAGAACGGCTGGGACGCCGAGGGGCCGCGCAAGAAGCTGCTCACCGTCCAGCAGGTCGTCGAACTCGCGGGCTCCGGCTGGGAGATCGGCTCGCACGGCCTCGGCCACCAGGCCCTGCCCGGCCTGTCCCCGGCCGCCCTGGAACGCCAGACGGCGGACAGCCGGCGCGCCCTGGAGGACCTGCTCGGCAGCCCCGTCAGCGGCTTCTGCTACCCGTACGGCGCGGTCGACCTGCCCGCCGCCCGGGCCGTCCGGGACGCCGGGTACGACTACGCCTGCGCCATCGACCACTCCTGGCTGACCGGCCGGCACGCCCTGCCGCGCTGCTACGTCGGCGACCGGGACGGCGCCTGGCGGCTGCGCGCCAAGCACGGCCGGCACCGCTGGCGGGACGCCGTGACCGGGCTGCGCTGGGCCCCGCCGAAGTCCGCGCCGAAGTCCGCGCCGAAGGCCGCCGCGGGGGAGCCCCGATGAGAGTCCTGCACGTGGTCACCGGCCTGCACGCGGGCGGCGCCGAACGCCAACTCGCCCTGCTGCTGCGGCACCTGCCGAAGGACCAGCAGCACGAGGTGGCCGCGCTCACCAACCCCGGCACGGTCGCCCGCGAACTGCGCGCCGACGGCTTCACCGTCCACCACCTCGACATGCGCGGCAACCGCGACCTCGGCGTGCTGCCCCGGCTCACCCGGCTGATCCGCTCCGGCCGCTACGACCTGGTGCACACCCACCTGTACCGGGCCATGCTGTACGGCCGCCTCGCCGCCCGGCTCGCCGGGGTCCGCAGGGTGATCGCCACCGAGCACTCGCTGCAGTCCGGCGTGATCGAGGGCCGCCCCACCACGCGCGGCGTCCGCGCCCTCTACCTGGGCGCCGAACGGCTCGGCACCACCACCCTCGCGGTCTCCGGCCAGGTCGCCGCCGTCCTGGACGAGTGGGGCGTGCCCGCCGACCGCGTCCGCCTGCTGCCCAACGGGGTGGACGCCGCCCGCTACCGCTTCACCCCCGCCGCGCGGGCCGCCCACCGCGGCCGCCTGCGCGCCCAACTCGGCCTGCCCATCGGCGTGTTCGTGATCGGAGCGGTCGGCCGGCTGGTGCCCGGCAAACGCTTCCACGTCCCGCTGGAGGCGCTGGTCCGGCTCCCCGACGCCCGCCTCCTGCTGATCGGCGAGGGCCCCGAACGGGCCGCCCTGCTCGACCTGGCCGTCCGGCTCGGCGTCCGCGACCGCCTGGTGCTCACCGGCGAACGCGACGACGTGCCCGAACTGCTCACCGCCGCCGACGTGCTGGTCTCGCCCTCGCGCGAGGAGACCTTCGGCCTGGCCGCCCTGGAGGGCCTCGCCGCCGGCCTCCCCCTCCTCCACTCCGCCTGCCCCGCCCTTGCCGAACTCCCCGCCGGCGCCGCCCCGCAGGCCCGCCTCCTCCCCTCCGAACCCGAGCCCTACGCCCGGGAACTCGCCCTCCTCGCCACCACCCGCCCCGGCCCCCACCCCGCCCCGCCCGCCGTCGCCCACTACGACGTCGCCCGCATCGCCGCCGAACTCGCCGCCCTCTACCGCGAGGCGGCCGACACCGGCTCCCGGGGCCGTGCGGGCCGCGGGTCTGCGGGCGGTGGGTCTGCGGGCGGTGCCGGCGCGGCGGCGCTCGTCCGGACGCTCCGGAGCCGGCTCGGGCGCGAACCCGCCGGGGTGCCGGAGCCCGCCGAGCAACCGGCGGAGCCGACCGTGCCGACCGCGCCCGTCCCGCCCGTCCCGCCCGCCCGACGCGCGGGGCGCGGGCCCGCGGCCGCCCCGGGGGCCGCCGGACGGCGGCGGGGGTCGGGCGGGTAGCCCCGGCCGGGACCTGCACCCCGCCCCGTCCCGCCCGCCCCGCCCCGCAGAGCCCCTTCCCTCCCTGCGCCGTCGCGCGCCGACCGCCCCACCCCTACGACCCTCCTGGAGTCACCGATGCCCCAAGCCCGCCGCAGCGCCCGCGCGCTGGTCCGCCGCTGGTGGCCGCTGGCCGTCGCCGTCCCGCTCGGCACGGTGGCCGGCGCCGGCTACGCCGTCGTCTCGCACCCCAGCTACGCCGCCAGTTCGTACGTGGTGGTCGTCCCGAACAACCCCGGCGAGAACTCCACCGCCGTCAACTTCGCCCAGGCGTACGGCCGGCTCACCGGCCAGCCGCAGGTGCTGATCGGGGCCGCCGCCGAGACCGGCCACACGGTGACCGAGCTGTCCGGGCTGGTGCGCGGCACCACCTCGCCGGACGCCCCGATGATCGAGATCACCGGCACCGGCGCCCGCGGCGAGGAGGCGGTGAAGAACGCCGACGCGGTGGCCAAGTCGCTGATCGCGTTCGGCAACACCAGCAGCAAGGAGACCGGGGTGCGCCTGGTCCCGCTCGCCCCCGCCGCCGAGCCGGACGCCCCGGCCTCCCCGTCCGCAGCCCTGGACACCGGGGTCGGCACGGCGGCCGGCGTGCTGCTCGGCACGCTGGTGATGCTGACCCGCCGCAAGGGCGGCCCGGCCGCCGCCGAGCCGGTCGCCGAGCCCGCGCTGCCCGTCCAGGCCGAGCCGAAGCCCGCCGCGAACGCCGCCGCGAACGCCGAGCAGCCCGCCCCCGCCCCGGCGGCGGCCCGGTGAGGCTCCGTCAGCGGCCCGGTACCGGCCCCCGGGTGCCCGCCCAGCCGGCCCGGGACGCCGCCGACCGCGAGCGGTGGACCAGCGAGGTGCTGCGCGCCGACGACGCCCTGGACCGGCTCGCCGACGACTGGGACGACCTGCACCGCCGCTGCGCGACCGCGACCGTCTTCCAGTCCGCGCCCTGGCTGCGCTCCTGGTGGCACCGCTACGGCCGTCCGGGCACGCTGGTGCTGGTGCTGGTCCGCCGCGACGGCCGGCTGGCCGGTGCCGCGGCGCTGCGCCGCCGGGGCCCGTTCGGCGGCCTGACCAACCTGGGCGCGGGCCTGGTCGACTTCACCGACGTGCTGCTCGACGACGACTGCGCCGACCGGGCCGCGGCCGAGCTGGCCGCCGCCCTCCCGCTGCGCCGCCCCTGGCACAGCCTGGAGCTGCGCGAGGTGCACCCGTCGGCCGCCGTGCACCGGGTGCACGCGCACTGGCGCGGCCGCCGGTACCGGTACACCGACTCGCTGTGCCAGTACCTGCCGGCCGTCCCGATGGACGAGCTGCTCAAGCGGCTGCCCGGCAAGTCCGCCCAGCGCAACCGGGTGAAGCTCCGCAAGATCGCCCAGTCCGGGGTGCTGACGCGTTCGGCGACGGTCGAGGAAGTCCCGTACACGGTCAGTGAGATGCTGCGGCTGCACATGCTGCAGTGGCAGGACCGCGGCGTCACCCCGGAGCACCGCACCGCGCGCTTCGCCGAGCACCTGACCGAGTCGACCACCGGCCTGGTGGCGACCGGCCGGGCGGCCATACACCGGTTCGAACTGGACGGCGAGGTGGTCGCGGTGAACCTGGTGATCCTGGGCGCCCGGTACGGCGGCCTGTACATGTACGGCGCGCACCCCAAGCTCCGGGAGAAGCTGGACATCGCGGGGATGCTGTTCAACGCCGCCCTGGAGGAGGTCCGTGCCGCCGGGATACCGCAGTTGAGCCTGCTGCGCGGCCAGGAGCCCTACAAGCAGCGCTGGCGGCCCGACCAGTTGCACAACCAGCGCCTGGTGCTGGGCCCCGGCCGGCTCGCCCCCGCCGCGGCCGTCCGCGCGCTGCGGGTCCGGGCCCGGATCGCGGCCGTGCACGTGCTGCGCACCCGGATGCCGAAGCTGAAGGAGGCGCTAGCGCAGCGGCGACTGCGGTGAGGTCTTCACCGGCCCGGCCGCCCCGGAGGAGCCGGACATCAGCTGCTTGTACACGGCGGCCGACTTCGGGTTGTCCCGGCACTGCCAGAAGCCGTGCGGGCAGTAGTCGGTGACGGTCTGGTAGGCGGTGTCGTGGGTGCGCATCCACTCCACCATCCGCCGGACGAACTCCGGGTTGTCGCCGTTGCGGAACAGCCCCCACTCCGGGTAGGAGACCGGCTTGCCGCGCTTGGCGGCGAACTCGACCTGGTCCTGCAGCCCGTACGGCTCGGAGACGTACTCGTCGAAGGTGCCGCCGGCGGGCTGGTCGTAGCTGTCCATGCCGATGATGTCGACCACGTCGTCGCCGGGGTAGCAGCGCGTCCAGGGGATGGCGTCCAGCCCGCGGGTGGGGGTGAAGTCGAAGGAGAAGTGCTGGCCCGGCACCGAGCGCATCACGCCGACGATCCGCCGCCAGTACGCCTTCCAGGCCGTCGGGTCGGGCTTGCAGCGCGAGGTGTAGGTGACGCCGTTCATCTCCCAGCCGAGGGTGATGACGGTGTCGCCGCCGCCGAAGGCGACCAGCTTCCGGGCCAGGCGCAGGAAGTGCTGGTCGAACTCGCCCTGGTTGCCGCGGGCCAGCAGCCGGGCCACCTCGGCGTCCGGCACGTTGCCCTCGTTGGGGACGAGCATCGGCACGCCCAGCACCAGCCGCCGGCCCGGGTCGGACTGGCGCCACTGCGACCACAGGCCGAGCACCATCGGCTCGCCCTCGATGTCCTGCCAGCCGTTGCCCGCCAGGTAGGTGTGGCCGACCTGCATGTTGGCGTTGTCCAGCCAGGAGGACATCCGGGCGATGTTCGGGATGTAGTTGTCCCAGGAGCCGACGAAGGCGCCGAACGGCACCTCGTGGACCGCCCGCTGCACCGTCGGCCGGGGCGCCGCGCCGCGCGGCTGGATCGCGTCCGAGGAGAGCGCGGTGTGGCGCTCGGTCTGGCTGAGCGGGGTGCCGGAGGGCACGCTCGCGGTGGTCACCAGCAGCAGCGCGGCGGCGGCCAGGGTCAGGCGGCCGAGACGCATGGGTTCTCCGTACGGGTCCAGGGGGTGATTCCGGCCCCAGGAGCCTAGCCTGACGAACCGTCACCAATGCCTCAAGTCACCCCAACGGGTCAATCCGGGGGCCGGTCAGCCGAAGGTGTCGCACTTCGTCATGTCGCCCGTGCGGTAGCCGGTGGTGAACCACTGCCGGCGCTGCGCGGACGAGCCGTGCGTCCAGGTCTCCGGGTTGGTCCGGCCGGTGGCCCGCTGCTGGATCCGGTCGTCACCCACCGACTGGGCCGCGTCCAGCGCCAGCGCGATGTCCTGGTCGGTCAGCCGGGTGATCAGCGGCCGCCCGGTGGAGGGCTGCGGGGTGGTGGTGGCGTGGTGCGCCCACACTCCCGCGTAGCAGTCGGCCTGGAGCTCCAGCTTCACCGAGGCGCTGTCGGCGCCCTGCCGGTCGCCGCCGACCTTGTCCGTGGTGCCGAGCAGGTTCTGCACGTGGTGGCCGTACTCGTGGGCCACCACGTACGCCTCCGCGAACGGCCCGCCCCGGGCGCCCAGCTGCCGGCCCATGTCGTCGAAGAAGCCCAGGTCGAAGTACGCCTTGCGGTCGCCGGGACAGTAGAACGGGCCGACCGCGGAGGTCGCGGTGCCGCAGGCGGTGGACACCCGGTCGGTGAACAGCACGCTCTGCGCCGGGGAGTAGGCGCGGCCGCGGGCCCTGAACTCGTCCTGCCAGTACGCCTGGACGCTGTTGACCACGGCCAGGGCCCGGCAGTCCTGCCGCTTGTCGGCGTCCGCGCCGGTCCTGCAGGCGGAGGCCGGCTGCGCGGAGCCGGTGGCCTTCCCGACCGGCGGTGCGGCGCCGTCCTGGCCGCCGGCGCCGAACAGGCCCGGGTCCAGACCGAACAGCAGCGCCACGACCAGGCCGAGGACGCCGACCACGCCGCCGCTGACGGCCAGCCCGCCGCCGGGGATGCCGCGCCGGTCCTGCACCTGCGAGGAGTCGAGCTCCGCTTCGTCGTCGAACTGCATTCCGTCTCACCTCTGTAACAGTCCGTGGGGCCGCCGGACGCGTACCCGAGCGGGCCCCGGGCATGCGCCGGAGCGGCAGTGCCGCAGGTCGGGCCGGGGCGCGTCAGGGCCGGATAAGGACCCGGGGGGTTGACACGCCCGGACGCGCGGGCCGGTAAACCCGGCGGTCCTGTCAGTACCCGCCGGATAAACTCCGGCCGTGTCCTACAACCCGCTGAGAAGCCTGTCGCCCCGATCGGTCCTGCCCGCCGCCGCCGTCCTGCTGGTCCTCGCGGCCGGAGCGGCGGCCCACGCCAACCGCCCCGAGCCGTTCGGCGACCAGGTGGTCGCCGGCGCGTCGGACGCCAGCCCGGTCAGCGCGCAGTCGGCCACCGCGGAGGAGACCGACTTCAAGGTGGGCCCCGGCGTGGAGGCGTACTCGAAGGCCACCGGCGAGCGCCTGTGGTCCTACCGGCGCGAGGGCGCGACCGCGCTCCACCTCACCCTGGTCGGCGAGGACGCGGCGGTGGTCTGGGACGACGGCATGGTCACCGCGGTGGACACCGGCGACCACTCGGTGCGCTGGCACCGCAGCGTCCCCGGCCTGGCCGACTGGCTGCGCGCCGAGGGCGAGCCGGGCGCGGAGGGCCGCACCGAGGCGCAGCGCAAGCAGCTGATGGCCCGGCGCGCCGCCGAGGCGCTGCACCCGTCCGCGGACAAGGTCCACGACGCCTTCGTGACGGTGGTCACCCCGGGCCTGCTGATGGGCTTCCGCGAGCACGACGGCGACCTGCGCTTCAACTCCCGCCCCCCGGCGGGCTGCACCTTCTCCCCGGGGACCACCGCGGAGACCGACGACGCGGTGCTCGTCCCGCGGCTGTGCCCGCCGACCACCAGCGCCGGGGCCCGCCAGATGCCGGGCGGCGTCATGGTGTTCTCGCTCACCGACCACGGCAACTTCCTCAACACCGGCCCCGACGTGGTGATGCGCCCGCTGGACGGCCACCGGATCTCGATCGAGGACGGCCCGGTGATCGGCAGCTGGGTGTACGACACCACCCTGGGCAGCCGGGAGGCCGCCTGCGGCACCGCCGCCCCGTACGCCGCGGCCCGCCCGTCCTGCGGCAAGTGACCGCCCCGTCCCGGCCGGTGCACACCGGCCGGGAAAAGGGTTTCCCGCCCTCCCGTAGACTTGGACCCAATGGCTGAGTGCCATACCCACGTCGAGGAGAGACCCCAGCCATGATTTCCGCGAACGCCCTGGAGCTTCGTGCCGGTGCCCGCATCCTGATCGAGTCCGCCAGCTTCCGGATCGCCCCGGGCGACCGGATCGGCCTGGTCGGCCGCAACGGCGCGGGCAAGACCACGCTGACGAAGGTGCTGGCCGGCGAGGGCCTCCCGGCCGGCGGCACGGTCACCTCCTCCGGCGAGGTCGGCTACCTCCCGCAGGACCCGCGCACCGGAGACCTCGACGTGCTGGCCCGGGACCGCATCCTGTCCGCCCGCGGCCTCGACACCGTGCTGCAGAAGATGCGCGAGAACGAGGACCGGATGGCCAACGGCAAGGGCGCCACCCGGGACAACGCGATGAAGAAGTACGCCCGGCTGGAGACCGAGTTCCTCACCAAGGGCGGGTACGCCGCCGAGGCCGAGGCCGCCACCATCGCCGCCGCGCTCGGCCTGCCCGACCGCATCCTCGGCCAGCCGCTGCACACCCTCTCCGGTGGTCAGCGCCGCCGCGTCGAGCTGGCCCGGATCCTCTTCTCGGACGCCGACATCCTGCTGCTCGACGAGCCCACCAACCACCTCGACGCGGACTCGATCGCCTGGCTGCGGGACTTCCTGAAGACCTACAAGGGCGGCTTCATCGTCATCTCGCACGACGTCGACCTGGTCGAGACGGTCGTCAACAAGGTCTTCTACCTGGACGCCAACCGCTCCGCGATCGACATCTACAACATGGGCTGGAAGCAGTACCAGCAGCAGCGCGAGGACGACGAGAAGCGCCGCAGGCGCGAGCGCGCCAACGCCGAGAAGAAGGCCGCGACGCTCAACGCGCAGGCCGACAAGATGCGCGCCAAGGCGACCAAGACGGTCGCCGCGCAGAACATGGCCCGCCGCGCCGAGAAGCTGCTCTCCGGCCTCGAGCAGGCCCGGGTCTCCGACAAGGTCGCCAAGCTGCGCTTCCCGGACCCGGCCCCGTGCGGCAAGACCCCGCTGACGGCCGAGGGCCTGTCGAAGTCCTACGGCTCGCTGGAGATCTTCACCGACGTGGGCCTGGCGATCGACCGCGGCTCCCGGGTGGTGATCCTCGGCCTCAACGGCGCGGGCAAGACCACCCTGCTGCGGATGCTGGCCGGCGTCGAGCAGCCGGACACCGGCGAGGTGATCCCGGGCCACGGCCTGAAGATCGGCTACTACGCCCAGGAGCACGAGACGCTCGACCCCGAGCGCACCGTGCTGGAGAACATGCGCTCCGCCGCGCCGGACACCGACCTGGTGCAGATCCGCAAGATCCTCGGCTCCTTCCTGTTCTCCGGCGACGACGTGGACAAGCCGGCCGGGGTGCTCTCCGGCGGCGAGAAGACCCGGCTCGCGCTGGCCTCGCTGGTGGTCTCCAGCGCCAACGTGCTGCTGCTCGACGAGCCGACCAACAACCTCGACCCGGCCAGCCGGGAGGAGATCCTCGGCGCGCTGCGCACCTTCACCGGCGCGGTCGTCCTGGTCACCCACGACGAGGGCGCGGTCGAGGCGCTCCAGCCGGAGCGGATCATCCTGCTGCCCGACGGCGTCGAGGACCTGTGGAGCCCCGCCTACCACGACCTGGTCTCGCTCGCCTGACCCGGTCCGGCCACCCGCCGGCCCGCTCCGGGCCGCCGCACGGACCTCGCGGGTAGACGCGGGGTCCGTCTCCGGTACGAGGGAAACTCGTCCCGCGTCGACCTCCGGGGCGCCGGGGCGGGCGTTCCCGTTTCCCCTCCCGCCGTGCGCGGTTTGCCCGCTGACGGTCCGGGCTGATCAGCGGATTCGCTCACCGGGGCGAATCGCCGAGGGGCGTGCACACCCTCCGTGAGCGCCCTGGTGCGGAGCGCGCACCACCACTCGCGCCCGCTTTCCCGCGACGGACCTTGTCGAATGGGTGGCCATGAACGGGGCAATGGGTGATCATGGGAATCTGACCGATCACCTCTACGAGGAGGCACGGGTGGCCGAGACTCTGAAAAAGGGCAGCCGGGTAACAGGTGCCGCGCGTGAGAAGCTCGCGGCCGATCTCAAGAAGAAGTACGACTCCGGGGCGAGCATTCGCGCCCTCGCGGAGGAGACGGGCCGCTCCTACGGCTTCGTCCACCGGATGCTCAGCGAGTCCGGGGTCAACCTCCGGGGCCGCGGCGGAGCCACCCGCGGCAAGGGCAAGGTCGCTGCCGCCACCGGTTCCTGACGGTCCGTCAGCCAGGGCGGACGGCCCCCGGGCAGCCCCGTCCGCCGCGGCCCGTCCACGCGCTGCCCACCACGCACGACGCTCCACCACGGATCGGCGGCCGGGTCCTCCCGCGCCGCCGTCCGCCGTTCCCGGCCCCCGGCGCACGTGCTGTACGTGCGTCGGGGGCTTTGTTACCCTCCAGTAGCCCGTCGGGGTCGACGGGTGCCCACGCCCCGCCGCTGGAAGGTAGCCCCGCCATGACCACCGACATCCCCGACGCCGACCGCACCGCGTGGGAGAAGGCCGGCGTCCGCCTCGACCTGGACGGCGAACTCGCCACCGTCACCCTCTGTGACCCGGGCCGCCGCAACGCCCAGACCCCCGCGATGTGGCGCGCCCTCGCCGCGGTCGGCCGCGCCCTGCCCGGCAGCGTCCGGGTCGTCCTGCTCCGGGGCGAGGGCAGCTCCTTCTCGGCCGGCCTCGACCGCGCCATGTTCACCCCCGAGGGGATCCCCGGCGAGACCGGCTTCCTCCAGCTCGCCGCCTCCACCGACGCCGAACTCGACGCGGCCATCTCCTCCTACCAGGACGCCTTCACCTGGTGGCGCCGCAACGACCTGGTCACCGTCGCCGCCGTCCAGGGCCACGCGGTCGGGGCCGGCTTCCAGCTCGCCCTCGCCTGCGACCTGCGGGTCGTCGCCGAGGACGTCCAGTTCGCCATGAAGGAGACCTCCCTCGGCCTGGTCCCCGACCTGGGCGGCACCAAGCCGCTCACCGAACTCGTCGGCTACGCCCGCGCCCTGGAGATCTGCGCCACCGGCCGCCGGGTCGGCGCCGCCGAGGCCGTCGCCACCGGCCTCGCCAACCTCGCCGTGCCCGCCGCCGACCTCGAGGCCGCCGCCGCCGACCTGGCCGCCGCCCTGCTCGCCGCCCCGCGCGGCGCCGTGATCGAGACCAAGGCGCTGCTGCGCGGCGCCGCCGGCCGCGACTACGACCGGCAGCGGGCGGCCGAGCGCGAGGCGCAGGCGCGCCGGCTCCGGGAGCTCGCGGGCCGCTGACCGCGGGAGCCGGGCGCGGACCCCCGGGTGTACGCACTTGTGGTGCGCCGCGCGTGGCGGAATGCCAGGGTTGGGGTGATTTGCGATATAGCTGGTGTCGAACGTCAGGAGAGCGAGATGACGCAGCCCCACGCCCCCACCCCCGCGGACCTGCAGAAGGACGCACCGGAGAAGCGCCCGGCCGGTGAACGCGGCAGCACCTCCCTCGCCGTCGGTGTGGTGGAGAAGATCGCCGGCATGGCGGCCCGGGAGGTCTCGGGCATCCACGCGCTGGGCTCGGGGTTCTCCCGGACCTTCGGCGCGATGCGGGACCGGGTGCCGGGTTCGAGTTCGAAGTCCGGCGTCGGACGCGGGATCAAGGCGGAGGTCGGCGAGAAGCAGGCCGCCATCGACATCGCGCTGGTGGTCGAGTACGGGGTGGTGATCCCCAGGCTGGCCTCCGAGGTGCGGGCGAACATCATCGAGGCCGTCGAGCGGATGACCGGCCTGGAGGTGGTCGAGGTGAACATCTCCGTGAACGACGTCCACCTGCCCGACGACCCGGACGACGACGAGGAGGAGGAGACCTCGTCCTCCGGCAAGCGCCCCCGCGTGCAGTGAGCCGCGTGCAGTGAGTCGTGACCGTCCCGAGTGCCGAACAGCAGGATCGCGAAGGAGTGGTGGATGAACCTGGCTTTGATGGGCCTGCTCACGGGTATGGCCCTCGGCTTCGCCGGCTACTTCGGCGGGTTCGGTGCGTTCCTGCTGGTGGCGGTGCTCGGGGCGGTGGGCTTCGTGGTCGGGCGGCTGATCGAGGGGGACATCGAACTCGGTGACCTCGGCGACCTGCTGCGCGGCCGGGACCGGCGGCGCTGATGACCCACCCGGGAGTGGTCGCGCAGCGCGGCGGCGAACGGGTCGCGGACCGGGTCTACCGGCGGATCGCGGCCCGCGCCGCCGCCGACGCGCTCGCCCCGGCCTGGCAGGACAGGCCCGGCCCCGGCCCGTACCCGAAGGTCTCCGCGCTCCTGTCGCACGGCCGGGTCCGGCTGACGCTGCACCTGGAACTGCCCTTCCCGTCCGACGTCGGCACGCTGGCCCGTACCGCCCGGGACGCCGCCTGCCGCACCGTCACCGAACTCACCGGCACCCCGGTGACCGGGGCGGACGTGATCGTGGACCGCCTGCACCCGGCGGTCGCCGCATGACCGAGCCGGAACCGGGCCCGGAGCCGGTGCGCGTGCACGGCAGCGGGGCGAGCGGGTTGGAGCCCAGGCGGCGCCGGGCCGGGCGGTGGCTGCGCTCGCAGCGCGCGGTGCCCACCGCACTGGTGGTCGCCGTCGCGCTGGTGGCCGCCGGGACGCTGCTGTACGACGTGATCGCGGTGCGCGCGGGCGGGCAGGCCAGGCCGTGGCGGCTGGAACTGGCGCGGCAGTTGGCGACCCGTCACCTGGACGACCCGTGGGTGCTCGGCATCGCCGGCGGCGCCGTCCTGCTCGGACTGCTGCTGCTCCGGCTGGCCTTCGCCCGCGGCCTGCGCGGCTGGCTCGCGCTGGAACCGCGCGGCGCCGCGATCCACCGCACCGCGGTCGCCGCGCTGATCGCCCGGCGCGCCCCGCAGCGCGCCGACGTGCACTCCTGGCAGGTGAAGGTCGGACGGCGGCGCACCCGGGTCACCCTGGCCGGCACCACCGACCCGGCCGGCGCGGAACGCGAACTGCGGGCCGAACTCGCCCGGATCCCGCTGGCCGCGCCGCACCGGCTGGACGTCCGCACCAAGCCCGTGCACGAACGCCACCACCGCCGGGAACTCGCCGAGCTGGAGCCGCCCCGATGAGCCGACGCGCCGTCAACCGCACCCTGCTGGCCGTGGTCGGACTGGGCCTGCTGGCGGGCGGGGCACTGGTCCTGCTCGGCGGACTCGACGCCTACCGGCACCTCGGCGTCACCCCGCCCGACTGGTGGCCGCTCACCTCGCCCGACCAGCCGGTGCTCAGCACGGCCAGCCGCACCCGCTGGGCGGAGCGGGACTGGTGGTGGCCGGTGGCGATCGCCGTCCCCGCGCTGGCGGTCGCCGGCTGCCTGTGGTGGCTGTTCTCCCAACTGCGCCGCGGCGGCCCGGCCGGCGTCGACCTGCCCTCGCCCGCGGCCCCCGGCGAGACGCACTTCGCCCTGCACGTGCGCAGCCGGGCCGTCGAGGAGGCGATCGAGACCGAGACCGTCGCCCTCCCCGACGTCGAGCGCGTCACCGCCAAGGTCACCGGCGCGGCCCGCCGCCCCGAGGTGCACACCGCCGTACGGCTCGCCCCCGGCGCCGACACCGGCGCCCTGGTCACCGCCTACCGCACCGGGCCGGTCGAACACGCCCGCCGCTCCCTGGGCCTGGCGGCGCTGCCCGCCCAACTGCGCCTGCGCGGCGCGAAGGTCCGCAAGGAGCGGTCCCGCAAGAAGGCCCCGCGGGTGCGGTAGGCTCCGCCGGCGCGCCGGGCCCCCGGGCCGACCGGTGTCGCGGAGGTGTCCGCTATGCGTGCGGTCGGGGGTGTCGCCCGGAAGCGCCCGGGTGCGGAGTTTTGGTCGGATTCGCTTCCGGGCGGCCCCGCCCCGCAATCCTGGATTCGCCCGGAAGGGCGCTTCGCGGGGCCATTCTTTGTAGTCGATCGAGGGATGGCCGGGTCTGGCGTGTCCCCGGCAGGATGAACTCCATCAGCCAGCCGGAACCTGAAAAGGAGTCCAATCATGTCCAAGACCCTGGATGTGCTGCGCAACGCCGGTGCCAACCTCGACGCGCTCAGCGACGCCGAGCGCGGCGTGCTCGCCTCGCTCTCCGAGGGCGAGATTTCGGTGATCACCTCGGTCCAGGCGCGGCTGAACGCGGTGGCCGCCGAGGTCGAGGGCCAGAGCGACATCACCAACGTCTTCTGCTGACCCGCTCCGCGCGAAATCGCGCGGAATTCGTCCGCGCCCCCCCTCTCCGCCCGGGGCGCGGCACGGTTTTATCTTTAA